>CAYOWJ010000118.1:0-10786 GCA_964407625.1 uncultured Lentimicrobiaceae bacterium | reverse complement strand
ATGAAAAAACTATTTTCCTGAGTGACGGGTAAAGAATTTTACCCTGCTTTCTTCGGATCCCGGATGTTGGACGCCTTGAGCGTCAATAACGGCAACCATCACCATGTTGATAATTTCGGTTACCGAACTTCCCATCTGCAAAATATGAACTGATTTGCTCATCCCGTTAATTATTGGGCCGATAACATCAAATTTACCCATTTCCTGCATCAGTTTGTAGGCGATATTGCCAGCAGTAAGATACGGAAAAACAAGAATGTTGGCCGGGGCACCCCTGAGTTTTGAAAAGGAGAAATTCTCTTCGATCAACTCCGGATTGAGCGCCACATTTGCCTGCATTTCGCCATCAACAACAAGATCAGGATAATCGCGGTGCAAAATTGCAACAGCATCGCGGGCCAGATCAGGAATACGTCCCCGGTTTGAGCCAAAATTGGAATACGTAATCAGTGCAACCCGTGGCTCGATATTAAATTGTTTTACAGCGTAGGAAGTCTGAAGTGCGATTTCGACCAATTGCTCAGTAGTTGGATTTTTATTGACTGTGCAGTCGGCAAAAAATACCGGGCCTTGCTTGGTATTGATGATATACATCCCCGAAACCAGGCTGGAATTTTTGCGAATGCCAATCACTTCGATGGCTGGCCGGAGGGCTTCGGGATAGTTGTTGGTAAGCCCAGAAACCATCGCATCAGCGTAGCCGGTTTCGACCAGCATAGCACTAAAATACTGACGATGAAGCATCCTTTCGACAGCATTTTGCATGGTGATGCCTTTTCGTTGCCGTTTTGCGAATAAGAGTTTTGCAAACTCCAGGCGTCGTTGATCTTCGTGTTCTGATCTTGGATTGATGATTTCGATATGTGGAATTTCGAGATCGTGCTCCCTGATAAGATTCATGATAATGTTTTCATCTCCCAATAAAATTGGGATAGCAACTTTTTGATTGCTGACAAACTCAGCGGCTTTGAGCATCTTATAATTTTCGGCATCTGCAAAAACAACCCTTTTCGGATCCTTCAGTGCACTCATTCTTATCTGGCGCACCAGCGGATGGCTTATTCCAAGTTTTTTAACCAAAAGTTCGCGGTAGGCATCCCAGTCGGTGATGGGTTTACGGGCAACGCCGGAATCCATGGCTGCTTTGGCTACTGCCGGAGCCACGCGTGTGATCAATCGTGGGTCGAAAGGTTTTGGAATAATATAATCTTTTCCAAACGAGAAGTTTGTAGCATGATAGGCAACATTTACAACATCAGGAACCGGCTCGGTAGCTAATTCGGCTAATGCCATTGCAGCAGCCAATTTCATTTCGTCGTTAATCACCCTGGCTCTCACATCCAGTGCACCTCTGAAAATGAACGGAAATCCCAGAACATTGTTGATCTGGTTGGGAAAATCGGAACGTCCGGTAGCCATAATAATGTCGTCTCTGGTTTCGATGGCTTCCTTGTATCCAATTTCCGGAACCGGGTTTGCCAAGGCAAAAACAATAGGATTTTTGGCCATTTTGAGTAACATTTCCTTTTTCAGCACTCCGGCAACCGAAAGGCCAAGAAACATATCAGCATCAACAATGGCATCTTCGAGGGTATGCAGATCGCGATTTGTTGCAAACATTTGTTTGGTGGGTGTCAGATTGGGGCGATCGCTGCGAACAACACCTTTGCTGTCGAGCATGACGATATTTTCGGGTTTTGCCCCAAGCTTTACATACAGCCGCGTGCATGATATCGATGCAGCACCTGCACCATTCACCACAATTTTAAGGTCCTCAATTTTTTTACCAAGGATTTTGAGGGCATTAATCAAACCTGCAGAGGTAATGATTGCTGTACCATGCTGATCGTCGTGCATTACCGGAATGTCCAAAGCAGCCTGGATTTTTTGTTCGATCTCGAAACACTCCGGAGCTTTGATGTCTTCAAGGTTAATACCTCCAAAAGTTCCGCCAATAGCCACAACGGTATCGATAAATTTTTGTGGATCCTTTAAATCCACTTCGATATCAAAAACATCAATATCGGCAAAAATCTTAAAAAGCAAACCTTTTCCTTCCATCACCGGCTTTCCGGCGGCAGCGCCGATATCACCCAGCCCGAGCACGGCTGTTCCGTTTGAAATTACTGCAACAAGATTACCCTTGGCGGTGTACTTGTAAACATCATCGGGATTATCCTTGATTTTAAGACAAGGATCAGCAACCCCGGGCGAATAGGCCAGCGACAGATCGCGATTGGTTGAGTATGGTTTGGTGGGAATTACTTCAAGTTTTCCCGGACGGCCCTCAGCGTGATAGCTCAGGGCGTCTTTTCTGAATAAGTTGTCCATTAACATGATTGAATGTTTTATTGTGAATAATGTAACAAGACAAAGCTAAGTAAAAAACAGAGACATCGAAACAATCAGCGGGAAATCAAAATTGCCTTGAAAATAATATTTATTGAACTTATTGATATTCAAATCACAGGTGCCAATGTAGAATGAATATAAATTTTTTAAAGCTTAAATGCCACCTTGATGGAAAAGGCTTAAACCTTGAAAAATTGGGTCGCAACGAATTATCAAACAAATGTTTCCGGTGCATGACAATCATAGTCATGAAAATAATGGATGGATTGACTCCTGAAAGAACCTAAACCCTCTCAAAAAATCCGATCATGGCAAAATGAACTTTCCACGTTGAGGCTCAAATCTGAATTTTTGTACATTTGCCGCCTTGGCAAAAAAAAAGCTGATTAAAAGATTCTGAAAAAATGCTTGAATTTTTAAAAGGGAAATTAATCGAAAAAAATCCTGCTTACGTCGTGATCGAAAATGGCGGGATTGGCTACCTGGTGAATATTTCGCTTCAAACATTCAGCTTCATCAAGGAAGCAGAAGAGGCAAAATTATTTACCCATCTTGCCTTCAAAATTGAAGCTACAACGCCCGTGGGTCTTGTGGTTTATGGTTTTGCTACGGCAACCGAACGACAACTCTTCAGGCTTTTGGTCTCGGTTTCGGGCGTAGGGAACAGCACAGCTTTGCTGATGCTTTCGGCACTTTCGCCGGATCGTATCATTTCGGCGATTCAGAATGGTGAACTTGCGGTGCTGCAATCGGTAAAAGGCATCGGCAGCAAAACAGCCCAGCGCATCATCATCGACCTCCAGGATAAGATTGGGAAAGAAAAAGTAAGTACCGAATTTTTAGGAATAGCGCACAATACACGAAAAGATGAGGCGTTAATTGCATTGACTACGCTCGGCTTTAATAAAGCAAATTCCGAAAAAGCCCTTAACAGGCTCTTACAAAAGAATCCGGAGTTATCGGTTGAGCAGTTAATTAAAGAAGCTTTGAGAATTTTATAAAGAAAAAGCGATTTTTTGAGAAAAAAATTCACCTACATAGTTGCATTTCTTACGCTTGTTTCGATCCTCTATAACTTAGCAGGATTTACAAACCCACCCGGTAAATTACTACCGGGATTTTTACTATATGCCCCGCCCCCCGACAGCACCGATAACAGCGATACTACCTTGATTTTTCCCTTTCGGGATAACAGCGTCAATGCGATCGATCCGGTGACTAATTCACCAATGTATCTCAAGAATCCATCCAACGTTCAAACAACTTCTGAATACGATCCCGAAAAGAATGAATACACCATACAGCAGAAAATTGGAAAATTCGACTACCGTCTGCCTTATTCGATGGATCGCGACGAGTATCTGAAATACGACCTCGACAGATCAGTAAAAACCTACTGGAGCGAACGTGCAAAAGCTTCTGGAGCCAAGGCCACCGGCGATGGAATTATTCCTCAGATTTTTGTTGGGGGCAGTGCATTCGAAACAATTTTTGGCTCCAACACCATCGATATCAGGCCACAAGGCTCGGCCGAGCTTACTTTCGGCATTTTATCAAACCGGCGCGACGACCCCACCCTTAATGTGAGGCAACGCAAAGTGACCAACTTCGATTTCAAGCAGAAAATCCAGATGAGCGTTTTGGCTAAAATCGGCGACAAAATCGAGTTTCAGGTAAACTATAATACCGAGGCTACTTTTGAATTCGAAAATAAACTCAACTTAAAATACGAAGGTAAGGAAGACGAAATTATTCAGCTTATCGAAGCAGGAAACGTAACTCTTCCCTTAACCAGCACGCTCATTACCGGTAGTCAGGCGCTTTTTGGGATTAAGACAAAATTAAAATTTGGCCGCACAACGGTAACCGCCGTTTATTCTGAGCAAAAAAGTGAAACCTCCAATATCACCGTACAGGGAGGTGCTCAAACAAACCGCTTTACGCTTAACTCCGATCAATACGAAGAAAACAAGCACTTCCTGCTGGCTCAGTATTTCAGGAATAGCTACGATGGCGCCCTGACCGAATTACCCATCATCAGTTCGAATGTAAATATTACCAAAATCGAGGTTTGGGTAACCAACATCGGCGCAGCAGTAACCGAAAACCGTAATATTGTCGCCTTTCAGGATCTTGGCGAAAACCAACCCTACAACAAAACCATTACCGGAAAACCGGGCGTTTTCCCGGATAATGAAGGATCGAACAACCTTTACGACAAACTTATGGATGTCGAATCGCAGATTCGTGATATCGATAAGGTATCAGGTATTCTTACAGGACCAGGTTTTTATTTTACCCCGGGGATAGATGCTTTTAAAGTTGAAAGTGCCAGAAAACTCAATCCCAACGAATTTTCGTTCAACAGTAAACTTGGTTTCATTTCGCTTTCGACAACCTTAAATTCCGACCAGGTGCTGGCTGTAGCCTATCAATATAATGTTATCGGCGATACCACCATTTACCAGGTGGGTGAATTTTCGGACCAGGGCATCAATTCGCCGCTTACGCTGATGGTGAAATTGCTGAAAAGCACCACGCTCAGCACCAATGTTCCCATCTGGGACCTGATGATGAAAAACGTTTATGCCATCGGCGCCTACCAGGTACAAAAACAGGATTTTATCCTCAACATCCTTTATTCGGGTAACGAAAACGGCGTTCCTACCAGCTATCTTACCGAAGCCGGCGATGCAAGCGGGGTTCCGCTTATCAGGGTTTTAAACTTCGATAACCTCGACCAGCAACTCAACCCTCCTTATGATGGTATTTTTGACTATATCGATATGGCGGCAACGCAGGGTGGTACTATTCAGGGGTCGAACGGCAGAGTTTATTTTACATGTCTGGAACCTTTTGGAAGTTACCTCCGGACGAAAATCGGAAATCAGGAAATTGCCAACAAATTTGCATACGATTCGCTGTACACCCTTACCAAAAATGGCGCGCAGCAATATCCCGAAAAAAATAAATTTATCCTCGAAGGATTTTACAAATCTGCCTCCGGATCTGAAATAGCGCTCAATGCGCTGAATGTGCCGCAGGGTTCGGTAAAAGTAACTGCCGGTGGTGCGCCGTTGGTCGAAAATGTGGATTACACCGTTGACTACACCCTTGGACGGGTAAAAATTATGAACGAAGGTGTGCTTAACTCAGGAACTCCCATCAATATCTCACTCGAAAGCCAGTCGTATTTTAATATCCAGACCAAGCGGCTGATGGGGACCCACATCGAATATAAAGTAAATAAAGATTTTATTCTTGGCGGTACAGTGCTTAACATGACCGAAAGGCCGCTTACCCAAAAAGTGAATTATGGCGATGAGCCAATCTCAAACACGATCTGGGGAATGAATTTTGCCTATCAGACCGAATCAAGGTTCATCACCAAATTGGTTGACAAATTGCCATTCATCAAAACCAATGAACCTTCAAAGGTGATCGTTGATGGAGAATTTGCCCATTTTATTCCGGGCCATTCCAAAACTATCGGAGGCGTCGGAACATCCTATATCGACAATTTCGAAGGCAGCAAATCAACCATCGACCTCAAAAATGTGAGCTTCTGGTACCTTGCCAGCACGCCACAGAAACAGACACAGCCTGGCTTTTTTCCTGAGGCTGCGCTAAATACCGATCTTGCTTACGGCTATAACAGGGCTAAACTTGCCTGGTATATTATCGACCCGCTGTTTTATGACGAAACCGGGAATTTACGTCCACCGAATATTGACCTTAGCGAACTTTCCGATCACAGTGTGAGGCAGATTCTCGAAACAGAAGTTTTTCCCAATAAAGAGGTTCCCAACGGCATTCCTACAAATATCCCGGTATTGAACCTTTCCTTTTATCCATCCGAACGTGGCCCCAACAATTATGATGTAAATGCGAACAGCTATTCGGCAGGTTTGAATGAAGACGGAACACTGGCCAATCCTGAAACACGCTGGGGTGGGATTATGCGCAAGATCGAATCGACAGATTTTGAAGCCACCAATGTTGAATATATCGAGTTCTGGATGATGGACCCCTTTACCAAAGACGAAACCAACACCGGAGAATTGTATTTCAACCTGGGTGATATTTCGGAAGATATTTTACGCGATTCGCGCAAATCGTTCGAGCACGGGCTTCCTGCTTCTGAATTAGCCGAAAACGTTGATACAACAATATGGGGGCGCGTTCCAACCCAACAGGCACTCGTCGATAACTTCAGCAACGAAGCCGGCTCGCGTGCTTTTCAGGATGTAGGTTATGATGGTTTGAGAGATGATGACGAACGTTCATTTTTCGATCCTGGTTATCTGCAGGCTATAGCCAGTAAATATCCGTCAACTTCAATTGCCTATCAGCAGGCGCTGGCCGATCCTTCGTCGGATAATTATCACTACTTCCGGGGTGGTGATTTTGACCAGAATGATGCTTATGGAAGTATCCTTGAACGATACAAATACTATAACGGAACCGACGGCAACTCTCCCACCGACGAACAAAATCCTGAAGCTTACCCTACTTCGGCAACCTCGATGCCCAATATCGAAGACATCAACAAGGATAATACCCTGAGTGAAAATGAACGTTATTTCCAATACCGCGTCGAACTCGACCGCAATAAAATGAATGTGGGTGAGAATTTTATCACCGATGTTTTTCACGCTCAGGGAATTCGTTTGCCAAATGGCGAGGTTGGCGATGTAAACTGGTACCAGTTTAAAATCCCCGTCCGTGACCCGCAAAAAATTATCGGAGGTATCCAGGATTTCCAGTCGATACGGTTTATGAGAATGTTTATGAAAGGCTTCGAGCGCCCGATGATCCTTCGTTTTGCTACGCTGGAACTGGTTCGGGGAGAATGGAGAAGATATCGTTACGATCTGCTCTCTCCCGGAGAATATATTCCAAACGATGTTCAAAGCGGGACAGCTTTCGACATCCTCTCGGTTAATATCGAAGAAAACGGCCGCCGCCAGCCGGTTCCTTATGTTATCCCTCCGGGTATCGAACGCGAAATCAATATCGGAACAACAAATCTTCAGCAGCTTAACGAGCAATCGATGGTTTTGAGGGTTTGCGACCTGATCGACGGTGATGCCCGTGGCGCCTATAAAACTACCGATTTCGATTTCAGGGAATATGGCAAGTTGCAGATGTTTGTCCATGCCGAAAAATTAATCGAAGATCAAATCATGAATGATGGCGACCTCACCATTTTTGTGAGGATCGGCTCCGACCTTATTCAAAACTATTACGAGTACGAAATCCCGCTCAAATTTACACCCTGGTTCACTTCGCCGAGTGATTTAAATGCAATCTGGCCCGAAGAAAACCGCTTCGATATTGATCTGGAAAGGCTTGTAAATTTCAAACAGGAGCGAAATATCGAGATGCGAAAACCCGGTTCAGGTGTTTTTATGAATATGCCTTATTACACCTACGACGGGCCAAATAAAGTCACTATTCTTGGAAGCCCCAGCATCAGCGATGTTAAGGCCATGATGATCGGTATCCGCAATCCTAAAAAGACCACCTTTAACAGCAATGATGATGGCGAAAGTAAATGCGCCGAAATCTGGGTTAACGAACTCAGGCTGACCGACTTTAACAGCAAAAGCGGACTTGCAGCCACCGGACGCATCAAAACCGACCTGGCCGATCTTGGAAATATTACCCTTTCGGGATTATATAGCACCCCGGGTTATGGAAGCATCGAAAAGAAAACCAACGAGCGCTCCAAAGAATTTACAAGGAACTTCGATATTTCGACAAATCTTGAACTCGGCAAATTCTTTCCCGAAAAATTTGGAATTCGTCTGCCCATGCACTTCGATTATTCCGAAGCGCGCCTCACCCCAAAATATAATCAACTCGACCCCGACGTTATCCTTAAAGACGACCTCAAAAACTTTAATACCCAGGAGCAGGATTCGCTCAAGGCTTTGAATGAAAACTTCATCATGCGTAAAAACCTGAACTTTATCAATGTCAGGAAGGATAGGGTTGGCGCTTCGACAAAGAGTCATTTTTATGATATCGAAAACTGGGATTTTACCTATTCATACTCCGAGATTTATTCGCGAAATGTTGACATCGAATACGAGCTGCATCGCACCTACCGGGGAGGCATCGGCTATAATTTCAACAACAACCCCAAAAACTACAAGCCTTTTAATAATGTCAAATTCTTAAAAGGAAAAGCATTTGCACTGATCAGGGATTTCAACTTTTACCTGCTGCCAAAATTATTCTCTTTCCGCACCGACATGGATCGGGAATACAGCAAACGCGTGCTGCGGAACAAAAGCCAATACGACGTTATTATCGAGCCTACCTATCTTAAAAAGTGGGACTGGATGCGTAATTTCGACCTGAAATATGATCTGGCTACTTCGTTGAAATTAGATTACACGGCCGATATTATCTCTTACGTTGATGAACTTCCGGGTGGACTTGAAAAGGATGATCCAACCTATGACCTGAAACAGGAACAGATAAAAAGTCAGTTGCTTTCGCTTGGAACAAAAAGTCAGTACAACCATAATCTTGCGATTAATTATACCATCCCCATTAATAAGGTGCCATTGCTCGACTGGCTGAATGCTTCGGCACGTTACCAGACCAATTATAAATGGATGGCCTCCCCCATTTCCATTCAGGATCGTCTCGGAAACCAGATCGAAAACTCGAACAGCCTTCAGCTCAACGGAACTGCCAGCCTCGACAAGTTTTACAATTATTTCCCCTTCCTGAAAAAGGTTAACGAAAGCAAAAAGGGCGGCGCACGAATGCCCGACCCAAAAGCAAAACAGAAACCAACAGCAGAGGATAAAACTGTTGCCGATACCACGAAAACAAAGCCAAAAACCAACTACGCTAAAATTGTCGGGAACGGTGTGCTTAAATTGCTGATGAGTTTTAAACGGGCTTCATTATCCTACACCGAAGGAAACGGCATTTATATGCCTGGCTTTAAACCACAGCCGGGTTTGGTAGGAAATAACTGGGGGCTTGATGCTCCGGGAATGGGCTTCGTTTTTGGTAGCCAGGAGGATATTCGTTACAAAGCCGTTCAAAACGGATGGCTCACCACGGATACGTTGCTCAACACGGCATATATGACAAAATTCAATCAACAGCTAAGTTTCAGAGGTTCCATTGAGCCCATAGCCGATTTCAAGATTGAGCTTACCGCCGATCGTACATACTCCGAAAACCATCAGGAATATTTCAAGTCGGATGCCAACGGTGATTTCAGCTCATTTTCTCCGGTCGATCAGGGAAGTTTCAGCATGTCGATTATTACATGGAAAACTGCCTGGACAAAAGATAATGATAAAGACGAGAACCAGAATTTTGAGAATTTAAAAGAAAGCCGTTTACGGATTGCGCAACGTCTGGCCGAAAACAACCCGAATTACAGCGGCAACATTGTCGATTCGACGGGCTTCCCCGAAGGATACGGGCCAACCCAGCAGAATGTACTTCTCTTTTCGTTCCTCTCAGCCTATACCGGGAAAGATGCAGGGGTTTACTCGCTTAATGCCATGCCCAGTATTCCGCAACTTAACTGGCGCATCACCTACAACGGGCTTTCAAAAATCCCGGCGCTTAAGAAGTACCTCCGCAGTGTAACCATCACCCATGGCTACCGAAGCACTTACAGCATCAATTCGTTCCAGTCGAATGTTCTCTATAAAGGTGCCGACGGGTACCCAACAGCCTATGATGGGAATAATAATTTTATTTCAGAACTTCAGATTTCGCAGGTGAGCATTATGGAGCAGTACAGTCCGCTCATCACTTTTGATATGACATGGATAAACAGCCTGATGACGAAATTTGAGATCAAGAAAACCCGTAATCTTTCGATGAGTTTTGCAAATAACCAGCTTACCGAAGTTACCAGCAACGAATTTGTAATCGGCACCGGCTACCGGATTAAAGATGTGAAATTCGGGATTCGCTCGGTAAGTACAGGCTCACTTTCAAATGTTAAAAGCGACCTGAACCTGCGCGGCGATTTCTCGATACGGAAAAACAAAACCGTACTTCGCCGTATTGATGAAGATGTGAACCAGGTTTCCACCGGACAACAGGTTTTATCCATCAACCTTTCGGCGGATTATATGGTAAATACCCGGCTGAACATCCGTGTTTTCTTCGATAAGGTGATCAACGATCCGTATGTTTCCTCGCAATTCCACAACTCCACCACCAATGGCGGCATCAGCCTGAAGTTTACGCTGGCACAGTAAACGAAAGACTTGGAGAGGGAGAGAAGAGGAGACTTGGAGAGAGGGAGATTGGGAGATGAGGCGAAAAACGAAAATCCAGAGACTATTTTTTTATTCCATCGCTTTTGCACAAAACCTGTAACCAATCCCCGATTCGGTTGAAATAAACCGCGGGTCGTTGGGATTTGTCTCGATTTTTTTCC
>CAYOWJ010000117.1:9104-10795 GCA_964407625.1 uncultured Lentimicrobiaceae bacterium | reverse complement strand
CCAAGTGTGGTATTGAAAAATGAAATGGTTCTGACATCATTTCTGACTGTTCCTGCAGGAGTATAAAAGCCAAAAGTAAGCTGGTCGTAAACCATTTCGGTATCAAAAACAAGCCCGTAACAAGGCGTGATGTCGTAACGAAGTCCGACGCCTGCCTGCCACGAAAATTTCCAGTCTTTTGATGGTGTGATCTCGTAATAGCCCGGTCCTGCACCCATCGTATATTCGGGTTTGTAAAGCTGGTATGGAGTTTCGCCATACAACAGACCGCACAGGGCTTTTCCGGTAAACGACAACTTCTTCTTAACCGGTAATTGAACATAAAGCCCGCCCATTGAGGTAATAATCAGGTATGGGTTCGATCGGGTGTAAAGGTCTTCCAGATCTGGTCTGCTTTGAACGATTTCATAACCAAGTAAGCCAACATCAACCGGATGCATATTTACCCCCACCGAAGCTCCAATTCCAAACTTCGGATGAAAAAACCAGGCACCTTCTGCCGAAACATCAAAACCGGTAAGCGTGAAACTTCCGCCATCAAGCGACTTTTTGTGATATTCGCCGAAAGGTATTGAAATGCCGCTCCGGATGGCGACAAATGAGGGTTTATCCTGTGCCGGTACTTGCAAAACACAGGTTATCAAACTTAATGTCGCAACAAACAGTTTTAAAAAATGAGATGTATTTTTCATAGGTTGCAAAAATAGTTACTTCCAGTTAAAGGATAAAGTTTAAAAAATTCTCCTGATGAATAACCTCAAAGCTGCTGCCAGCATAGTTTTCGAGAAATTCGACCGGGGGTTTTGCGTTAGCTTTTTATTAAATTTATTCAGACAACTAAACAAATTCAGCTAAATTTATTCAGTTAACTATATAAATTTAGTTAAAAAATTTTTTTTCGATACGGAGTTTGGATGTAGTATTTCAAATCTACCTAAAAAAACCGGCAGGAAAAGGGAATTGTTTTCCTGCCGGTTTTGAATTGTTTCAAAACAGAACTCAATCTTATCAGTGTTTAACTATTTTTTGAACTACTGTTTTTCCGGAAGTTACCAACCCGATCTGGTAAATTCCTGCCGGTAAGGCCGAAATGTCAATTTGATCTGAAGGTTCAATTTTGGTGTTAACCTTCAAAACACAAATTCCTGTTTGGTTAATTATCTCAAGGCTTTCGAGCGGCACCAAAGACCAGATTTGCAGAATTCCGTTTGTTGGATTTGGAAAAACATGCATATTTGTATTTTCGGGTTCAGCAACATTTACAGCAGCTTCCTTTAAACCGGATATTGCGGATAATCCATTGGTTGCAAAATGTCCCTGGTTTGGAAGTAAAGGATCGAAGGTAGCATCTATCAAAATTGTCTGGTTGTTTGAAGTCCTGAAAAGTTTGAACTGCATCTTTTCTCCATCCGAAAATCCTTCTTTGACGGCTGTTGTTGGATCATCTCCAAACACAGCAAAGGATTGACCTTGTGCAATATTGTTTATTTCAACAAAGGCCGCACAGTAACCTTTCGGGTTAAAAATCCCGATAACATCGCCGGCCAGGAGGTTTTCCCGGCATTCCGATGGCAAGGCTACAATGTGTGTGGCAGGTGTCCGGGTAATTTCGTTCCAGGGCGAAATGAGTTTTTCCGATTTATCACTTGCTTTGAAATTGTAATTTTTGATCATTGGCGGGTATTCGAAAA
>CAYOWJ010000117.1:0-9004 GCA_964407625.1 uncultured Lentimicrobiaceae bacterium | reverse complement strand
GTAGCAGAGGCGTTAAGTTTGATGGTGTAACCGTTGAGATAATTCCAGTCGCCGATGGTGTTTACGTCTTGCTGTGGCCAGTAAACGCCACTTAAATTTTGCAGAATGATAAGTTCGTTCGAAATTGGACTCAAAAGCTGTTCAGGATTACCATTTTCAGGAATCAGATAACTGGAAATGCCGCTCCAGCCAGCCGGTAGATTAAAATTCTGAAAATAGTTACCTCCCCACACTTCCATAATTGCAGGCAAATAAAACCATTTGTTTGCGGGATCGTTGGTTTTCAGCATGATGAATCCGGGATAATACCCATCGCTGTAATCCGAAGCATCAAAAGTTACGCTAATGTCGAAACCTTCACCGGCATTTACGCTTCCTTCGCCGGGCGCCATACTCAGGAAATTGAATCCCTCAACATAAATCCTCACATCATCAATAAACCATCCCGGGAATGCATTTGCAACATCGTCGCCAGTGTCGAAGAAAAACCTGATTTTTATAGTATTTCCGTAAAATAGGGAAATATCCAGAAAAGTTGTAATCCAACCTCCGGAATATCCTGGTATATTCTCCCGAATTCTGAGCCACTCAATTCCTCCATCAATACTTATATCCACACCACCCTGGTCATACATCCCTTCTATCTCGTACGATTCGTTAAATTCGAGTGTAATAACTGATTCGACGTTAGGGAGTTTAATTTCAGGAGAAATGATGGCTTCCCTTACTGCATAACCGTTAATATAGGTTCCGGTAAGTTCATCTCCGCACCACCAGCTTGTTTCGGGGCTGTAAGAATTAAATTTTACTTTGTGCCACTGGCTTTTTCCTTCTCCATAGTTTTCGATGACCCAGCCATCGTCCCCATTTTCCATATTATCTTTAAAAATGTCAATTTGTGGAGCAGCAAACGCTTTTGGGCTTTTTCGGCTTTTATCATTAACCACCAGATTTTTATGCCCGATAATATCGTTTTGGTAATATGATGGTTCTTCAGTCCTCATAACCTCTATCGAAAGCTGTGGTTGTGAAACCTGAACATTTTGGACCGGCTTTTTTGCAAAGCCCGTTTTATAATCTTTGCCCTCAGCTTGTGGAATGGTAAAAATAAGCGGTGAACCTCCCCAATTGCTGATATGAAGATTTTGTGTTTCCGATTGCCCTGAAGCCAGGTACGAATACATGTATTCAAGATTTTCGATGACCAGGCTGGGAGCATTTTTACTGTCTGCGCTGATCGGAACAAACACTTCGGTTTGGCCATCGTCATTGCTGATAATTACCAGGCTGGAATTGAAAGGACCCAAATCGTAAAGCTCTACGGTGACTTCAATATCAATGCGTTCGTTGGGCTCGAGTGAGAATGCATTTGGAGTTATTGTAATGCCTTCGTGAAGCGCATAAATTTCATCCACAAAAAGTGTATTATACCCCTGGTTTTGAATTTTGAGTTTGAGTGTTTCTGGATAGCCTGTAAAATATTCTCCAAAATCAAGTGTTGAGGGAGTTATCGCCATGCAGGTTTCATCCATCACATGCACCATTTGCAGGTTTACAGGTATCTCAAAATTCTCCTGAGTACCTGCATTCTTAAACCTGATTATTGCCGAATAATCTCCGGGGGCCAAACCGGTGGCATCAAAAACTACTTTCACCTGATCAGTCTGCCATGCATCGATATTTCCTTGCAGATAACCTGCAGGTGGCAGGGCAGAAGTGCCATAATCTTTCTGAAACCAGTCGAGGCCATTTGCGTCGTTTGGTGGAATAAGTACTTTTCCGGCTTCTCCAAACATAAACCACATGGTTTCGGGTTGCCCGGAATTTTGATCACCCCGTTTAATGATTTCCACACCATCAACCAAAAGCTGGCAGTCGAAGCCTCCAAAAGCGCCACCTCCATAGATTCCATTATAAACCCCGATGGCAATGCGGTTGGTGCCAGTGATCAGCATTCCTGATAGATCAAACTCCTTGTCCCAATAATTTACACTATGCACCTCATCATGGAAATCAAATTCCAATACTCCATTTATCCAGACCCGGCAACCATCATCATAGCCCAGATAAAGATATGCCTCGCTGTAATCTCCAACAACGATATCCTTGATGAATTGCGCATTATCCGGGGAAGCGGAAAGCAGGTCCGGATTTTCGAAAACAGGTGTCGGTTTATAATTCCAGCCTAATGATTGCAATGGTGATAAATTGAGGGCATAATCCATTTCCCACCATAAACGTCCGCTTGCATCGTTTGGCGGAGTTAACACCTGGCCGGCCTGTCCGTAAACATACCAGAAGGCTTCAGGTTCCCCGTTATAAATATCCCCTCTGCTGATTTTATGAACACCGTCAACCAGCAGGTGGCAGTCGAAACTGCCGGTGCCTCCGCCACCATAAACACCGTTATAAACGACTATCGAAAGCCGGTTTCTGCCTTCAATCAGGTTTTCGCTGATGTTTAATTCCTTGTTCCAGTATTCACCGCCGTGGTTCTCATCACTAAAATCGAATAACAAACCACCGTTCAAAATTACCATGCAGCCATCGTCATAGTTGAGGTAGAGGATTGCTTCATCATGGGTTTCGATTTCAAAATCTTTGATAAAATAAGCATTGTCTGGCGATTCGTTTAAGAGCAATTCATTCCCGCCAAACGGGGCTGACCAATAGTTCCAGCCCAGGCTTTCAAACCCATCTCCGGAAGCTATTCCGGCAGATTTGTTTAACGAAAGCCATTGATAGGATCCATATTTCTTTTCCCACCAATCTTTTTCATTTACGTCTTTTGGCGGGACCAAAAGTTCAAATGTGTTTCCATAATAAAACCACATGGCTTCGGGAAGGCCATAGTTCTGGTCGCCTCGTTTGATCAGTTGCTGCCCGTCAATTTCCAGTTCACAATCAAACCCGCCGGATCCACCTCCGTTGAAAATTCCATTGAAAACTACCGCGGATATCCTGTTAAATCCCTGGTCGAGCCATTGGGTAATATCAATTTCCTGATCCCAGTAACCGACAAAATGGTTAGCGTATTTATCATCTAGGACCAGATTTCCGTTTACCCAAACTCTGATTCCATCATCAAAACCGAGCCTTAAAATTGCCTGATCGAAGGCATTACGGATATGAATATCTTTGATAAACATGGCCTGATCGGGAGCTTCGCCCAAAATTCCATCATCAGCGTCAAGCGGTGTTGAGCCATAACGCCAGCCGAGAGATTGCAATGGAGCCAGATATTCGGTTTCGATTTCCCAGACATAAAAATTTTCGCTGTTGTTGGTGAAACTGAGATTTTTGATTTTGTTTTCACCTGGGATCATGGTTTCATTAAATGATTCAGGGTCAAATGAAAACTCAAAGGCCTGGATTATTCCGTTACCTTGAACCTGTACCAGCCAATTGGGCAAATCGGGGTGGTCGCATTCGATGTTTATTTCGTCTGAAAAAAAGCCCTCGCTGCCGGGAGCGAAGGTGACGGAGATCATGCATTGTCCGCCATTGGGTTCGACCACGCACGATGGAGGATCAAAAGAAAATTCCCCTGTTGAATTGGTTATTGAACTAACATGTATAGCTTCGGTTCCGTTGTTGGTCATAAAAAATTGCATCACTCCTGCATCACCTGCATTTACATTGCCGAAATCGAGCAGCAATGGGCTGATCAGAAAATTGCCAACGCCCGGACCTGTATATTTGTACACCACCGGCCTGAATACATCCGGTCCCACCTCAATTTGCGCTCCTAACCAGCCTGATTGCCAGTCAAACCAATCCATTTGAAATACTTTATAGAAATCAATCATCCGGTCCCAGTTTTGCCCATAGTCGCAGCTAACCGTTAACCCGTTGCGCAGGTATGCCCCGCTTGAAACGAGTGTGCCGGGAGTGCCGGGAATATAATCTAAATCCCAGTTCAACAAATCTCCATCAAATCCGATGATCTGCCATGTGGCTCCACCATCTGATGTTTGCGCCAATTGTGTGGTTTCCCAACTTTGGAGGTCCTGCAGATAACCATTCAAATTGTCCCTGAACACAATCCTTGTATGCGAATTGAAAGGGGAGGAGTAGGCCGTCCAGTTCAGCCCCCGGTTATCAGACCGGAAAACTCTGCCCTTTGTAGTCGAAAACCATATGGTACTGCCAGATACAGCATAAATTCCGACGATTGCATTTTCGCCGGTTAATGGCTCAGGGATATTTGCTGAAGGTACTTTTAGCCATGTTGTGCCGTAATTATTTGTAGTGTAAATATCAAATACATTATCAATCGGATCGCCAATGGCAACGCCTTCGCCACCATCCCAGAAATACACAATATCAGGAAATGCAGCGGGGTCTTCAAAAACCCCGGACTGTCGTGCCCAGGTTTCACCAAAATCAAAACTTGCATATATTCCAACCTGGCTTCCGCTGCCTTGATCGGTTTTGTATAGTGCGGCAAAAGCATACGGAAGCAATGCCGAACCATAAATCATTGCCGGTGCAAGTCCTTCGTCTCCGGTAATATACCCGGTATTCCATGTATTCCCTCCTGTTTCGCTAACCGAAAACATAGGAGCAAGGTGATTACCGCTGTTATCCTTAGCTGTTATCCACACCACATTTTCACTTACGGCATCAACACTGGAAACTTCATAATATTCCGGAAATCCGGGGTCCTGGATTGTAAATTGAGCCATCAGACCAAAAGGAAAAAACAGGCCTGCAAAAAAAAGTAACTTTTTAATTTTCATAACTTTTCATTTTTTAAGATTGTTATTTTTGAAACCTTTTTTCAGATATGTAAAAATACGGAAAGATTTTTCACATAGGCAAATATTAGATACGTTTCGGAGGAAAAATTATATCCGGAATTTATTTGTGCTTAATTTCGGCGGGTATCAGGAGGAATTTTTTATTATGTTTTGGGAATAAAATTACTCCCGAATCACTTGACAAGCACTTTATTAAACTCTACATTTGTACAAATATCCAAACCTTTATTTGCTATGAAACAGATTTTAAAGAAAATAAAGCTCTCAGGGGTTGCCATTTCGCTTTTTGTACTGATTATGCTGCTACTCAGTATTTACTTTTTTGTAAGGCTGTCAAGAAACGAGCAAGACCTCGAACAGCGCGGTTTCAGAACACTTAACCAGCTTGGTGTTGCCATGAAGGAAAAAGATACGGTAATTAGGAAGGTAGTGAAAAATAGCACCGACAGTTCACTCAGAAACCAAAAGCGAGGATTTAAAAAGACTTCAATAAAGCAAAGTCTTTATGTTTCTAACCTGCCGATTTCCATTGATTCGCTTGTGTATAAAATGAAAGGTAATGACAAAACTCCCAACACTGATCCAACCAGTACAAAACATCCATCAAAAACAATCAGTGTTTCCAATGTAGATAGTTTATCAAAGATCGAGACTTCTTCAAAGAAGAGCGTGTCATCGTTCAAAATGAGTTCTTCCGTGGTAGAATCCTTAGCATTCGAAGAGAAATCTGCCAAAAGAGAATCGTTATGTAAAATGAGTATTCAGGATTTTGTAGCGCCGCTGCTTAAAAGAAGAGATTTTTTTTCGCATTATGTTTTACTCCGTAACGACACGATTGTGTTCAGTACTTTTGGCGGAGATGCCAATCTTTCGAAAGAGAAATTTAAAAAGGCCGAAATTCAGAATTCGATGTTGAGCCTTTCAAGTCTTACCGGAAAATCAGACGAAGATTCGATTTTGCTGATTCAGGCTGGCTTTACCCAAAATGTGAAAATCCAGGGAAAGGACTACATTTTTTTTGCAGTACCACTAAAAATGAATTCAAAACCTGATTGGTATCTGGGAGGTTTGATCGAAGAAAATATCTTTTTATCATGGAAAAGAAGTCTCCCTTTCGAAATCCTGATCTACACCATTCTTGTTCTGTTTTTTGTCATTTTTAGTTTTCCTGTATTGAAAGTATTTTTATCGGGGCCACTCGAAAAACTTTCAAGGTTTGGGCATACGCTTACAGGGCTTGCGTTGATTGCAATCCCTGTTCTGCTCGTGGTTCTGATGTCGGAAATTTTGTTGAGCAACCGTTTAAAACAGAATAATTATAATCAGCTTACAAGATTAAACGAAAAGGTAACCTATGAGTTCAAAAAGGAATCCCGTTTGATTTTAGAGCAATTACAGGATTACCAAAATGCGGATTTTGATTCAATACCAAAGCCTGTACTTTCAGTCCTCGATTCGACATTTGATAGATTCAAACCATTCAAATACCGTTATTTTAAAGCATTTTTTCCTGCTAACGATACAGGGAAACAGATCTTGTACCTGACCACTTATAAGGATGGTCAAATGTCGAATGTAGCAACCCGCGACTACTTTTTGCATCCCCAAAAATACAATGAACCGATCAGTAATAAGCCTGTCTGGTATAATCTGGAGCCGATTTATTCGAATACTACCGGCGAATGGATTCTTGCTTTTTCGATACCATCTGGGAAGCCTGAAAACAGCAGAATTCTTGCCATCACTTCCTCCATGTATTCGTTAAAAGACCCTGTTTTACCTGATGGATTTAAATATTGCCTGATCGAAAAATCCGGACGGATCTGGTATGATTCTGAAGAAATTTACAACCTGAGCGATAATTTGCTCATCGAAACCGGCAATAATCAAAAACTGGCTTTCGCCTTAAAATCAGATAGCGCTGCAAAGTTTAAGGTGAGCATCCGAAACCAAAAACACCTCTTGTACATTTCGCCGGTTCCCGGTATGGAGCTTTTTGTGGTAACGCTGGTAAATCCAGCCCGGACAAATGCCATGGAGGCTTTGACTACCAGCACGGTTATCGGGTTTTTCGCAGTGCTTTATCTTGTTTTACTTGTTGTAATCGGCCTGATAAAACTGGCAACATATAAAAACACCAGGCTGATGGGCCGGGAATATTTCTTTTCGTGGCTTACACCTAAAAAAAGCAAAATTTTGGTATATCAAACTTTATTGGCAATTAACGGTGTTGGCTGTGTTTTTTTGCTCATTTTGAGTATAACGGGGGTTTTTGGATTGATTCCGGCTGGCCTGTTATCAATAATTTTTTTGCTGCTGATAACAGGACATTTTATCCTGATGTATTATTTTCTGAATTTCTACCGCATCAGGCAGCCGGAAGTTGAGCATGATCAGCCCGGCTGTTTAAAAGTATACACCCACTTCATTTTTTCGTGGCTGCTTTTTGGTTCCATTTTGCCTGCTTTGATTATGATGGGTTGTTTTGCTGCCGCCGAAAGTAAGATTTATGCTCAAAACCAGCTTTGTGGCCTGGTGGGCAAAATCAACGAACGGACATTGGTTCTTAAAGATTTTTTCGATGAGAATTATAATAAGAATGCCCGTGATTTATTATTCGACCAAAGAAATAATGAAGGCCTTTATTACGAGGTGATGAATTTTAAAAAAGGAGAATCAGGGCAATCATTAGACTCCGGCACCGAGCTTGGTTTCCTTAATCAGCCCTATTTTTCGATCATCAGGTCGAATTATTATAAGATGATGGGCGAAATAAAACTTCCGGTTTTCAGGCAGAATTTAAAATTCTATCGGATTGACAATGATCCGGCAAGAATGGCCATTACTTTCGATAAGATATCAGAACCTTTTCCGGAAACCAAAGAAACCATCAGGGATACCCTGATTTCACATCATAGCCGGATGAAGCTCTACAGCCCTTGCGCGCCTGTAGTTGGATGGAGCTGGGGTGTTGTTGTTTTCTGGCTGATTGCGTTGCTGCTGATGTATTTGATTTATTACCTGTTGAGAAAAATGCTTTTCATTCTATTCCCCTACCAGGAATTACATTTCAAAAATACTGATCCCGAAAAGCTATTTCATATCGTTAAACAAAGCGTGAAAAAAATCATTGTAATTTCGATTCAGAAGGCGGATAAAAAGTATTTTAAGTCGAAGGGATTTTATTATATCGACCTGGCTGATAAACCACCTCAAGTTATTCCGGAGGATAAATGCATCATTATCCTGAATTTTGAAAAAGGCATTAACGACCCCGTTGATATCGAAAAGAAGCTGCAGTTACTCGATGTTTATTTAAAACACGAACCTGCCGTTTTGTTGCTTGCAAAAACACCGGTTCAACTGCTGAATTATTTTAATGAACTCTGGAAAAATGAACCGAACCCAAGGATTTATAAAACGCATCTTCGCAGGTTTGATTCACTGGTGTCGGCATTGCCGGTTTTCTACACCTTACCTTTCAGTCAGGAAGAAACCTTTGAATCTTCAGTTCAGGTGCTACAAAAGGATGTGCCTGCTCCCTGCAAAGCAATCGAAACGATACTTGTGGACGAAGCGATGATAAACCCGGACATTGTAAAAATGACACCTTTTTTGGAATTGGAATTTGAAAGCATCTGGAGCAAGGGTTTTTGTGACGATCAGAAGCATTTATGGAAAATGGACTTGGGTTGCAGAAAAGAAACGTTTATCCTCAAAATTCAGGAGTATTCGCGCTCCAGGTACAAAACAATCTGGGATTCGTTAACAAAAAATGAGCAGTTTGTTTTAAACGACCTTGCTGAGGATTCGATGGTCAACATGAATAACAGGGAAATCATAAAATCATTAATCAGCAAAGGCATTTTAAAACTCAACGACTCTTTGGAAATTACCAGCCAGCCATTCAGGAATTTCATTTTAACCGATGTTGACAAAACCGAACTCGAAGCCATGCAAAAAACGATACAACTATCCGGCAACTGGAACCGTTTGAGGATGCCGTTGATTCTGATTGCGGCCAGTATTGGCATTTTCCTGTTTGTAACCCAGCAACACTTCCTGTCGAACCTCAACACCTATCTTATTTCCATTGTCACTATCGCAGGAACATTCCTGAAGTTTAGCGGGATGTTTACAAAGAGTAAGGAGACCTGAGTGAACATGAGAATTCCTCAGCGGGGCAGTATTTTGCCCAAATAGATACCAATAGTAACTGTGATGTTTTTACCTTTGTGAAT
>CAYOWJ010000116.1:3522-10889 GCA_964407625.1 uncultured Lentimicrobiaceae bacterium | reverse complement strand
GAAAAGAATTCCTTCCCACCGTTCTAATCTTCTTCCCTTTCCTGTAAAAATAAAGATAAAAAGCAACAAGCTTGCAAGGATGTTTACCAAAATATCAATCTGGCTACTTGGGCTTATCATGGTTGGGGCAATTACTGTTGAAACCCCAAATATGAAAAAGACATTAAAGATGTTGGACCCAACCACATTGCCAATCGCAATATCAGTGTTTCCTTTTCGTACCGCTACTACCGAGGTTGCAAGCTCGGGAAGTGATGTCCCGATCGAAACAATGGTGAGCGCAATAATTCGCTCCGAAATTCCCATTAGCTGGGCAAATTCAACGGCACTTGTAACAATCAGGCGGCCTCCGACAACCAACCCTGCAAGCCCGAAAACAATAAAAAGCAGCGATTTTAGCATGGTCAGTTCTTTGGTTTCGATGTCCTCGGTGGCGCGGCCTGATTTTGCAACCTGGAGATTATACACCAGGAAAATCACAAAAAAGAATAACAGCATCACCCCTTCGGACCTGGTTGTAATATTGGTCGCGTTTTTATCGAGAAACACATCGTTGGCAATCACCAAAACCACAATGGCAGCAAGGAAAGCCAGCGGAATTTCGATCCAGGTGGTATTTCTTTTTACAGCGAGCGGAGCAATCAAGGCGCAGATTCCAAGTATTCCGAGCACATTAAAAATATTGCTTCCTATCACATTGCCAAGCATCATGTCAGTATTTCCGCTAACAGCGGCAAAAACATTCACCACCAATTCGGGGGCGGAAGTTCCAAAAGCGACAATAGTCAACCCAATGACAATATTCGGAATGTTGTATTTTCGGGCAAGTGCCGATGCGCCATCAACCAATTTATCGGCTCCAAGAATGAGCAAAACAAATCCAATAATTAACAATAAAGCGTTGAGCATGTAATTTAAGTTTTTATTAAAAATATTTTTAAAACTGTCTTTAAAACCAAATCTATCCGTTTTTGTTTATGTCGCGAAGTCTCTTAACCTCCCTGTCAAAATCAGATTCCATCATTTTATCCTGAATAATCCAGAATTTATCAAATTCTTCTTCGGCCAAGGCTTTTGCAATTTCATGGCTGACCTTGCCTTTGTTTTTTAATATTGCCTCCTCGTTAAACTGTAAAAAGGCATCAAGTTTTTGAACCCAATCTTTCATAGTCATCATCACGCCTTTGCGAGCCTGGTTTTCGGCATAGTCCAGATACATGGTTACAATCCGGTTTAAACCATCTAACTCTGTTTCGTCCAAATAATTCTTGGCAATTAAAACGTCAGGTTTTCTGATTTTACCACCAGGAGCATTTTTCCAGGTAGTCAAACCCATATTTGGCTTGTTGCTGTCGGCGCGTGCGGCAATCAATTCTGCTGCGGTTTGCCCGGTTATCGCCCAATGCAGTTTATTTTGAACCGTTGCAAAAAATTCTTTGGTTATAGTTTCGTTGGCGTCATAATCTGAACTGCACTGCGCGTAAATGTCGGTAATTTTTTGATAAAAACGCCTCTCGCTGCTGCGGATATCGCGGATCCGGGCGAGTTGTTCTTCAAAATAATCCTTACCAAAAATATGCTGTGGATTTTTCAGGCGTTCGTCATCCATCGCAAAACCTTTGATGAGATATTCTTTTAAAACGCCGTTTGCCCAAATCCTGAACTGCGTAGCCTGCTTGCTGTTTACGCGATAACCCACTGAGAGAATGGCATCGAGGTTATAGAACTTTGTTTTATAGTTTTTTCCGTCAGAAGCAGTATGTTCCAAAATGGAACTAACTGAACTTTCGATTAACTCACCGCTATCAAAAATATTTTTTAGATGCTTGGTAATTGCTGGTCGCAAAACGCCAAACAAAATCGCGATTTTTTCCTGAGTTAGCCAAACAGTCTCATCTTTAACCAAAATCTCGATTTTTACCGATCCGGATTCCGATTTGTACATCAGGAAATCACTAAAACGGTTCTCAGAAAATTCATCTTTAATGGCCATAAACTTCAGGATAAAATTTCGAAATACTCATCCAAAATTTGACGTACCTCCGCCGGGGTATTGGTTTCCATCAAAGCAGCCCGTAGCTTTACGGCACCATCGAAATTGCTGGTGTAAATTTTAAAAAATCGTTTAAGAACGGCAAAATTTTTACCGGCACCGTAGGTTTTTGTGTAGAGATCGACATGTTTCCAAAGCAAATCAAGCCGCTGCCGGGTTGAAACTTCGGGTTGAGGCTGATTAAAAAACCATGGATTATGGAAGATCCCCCGCCCTACCATCACGCCATCAGCACCGGTTTGATTGCATTTTTCGATGGCATCTTCCACGCTTGAAACATCGCCATTGCCCAAAAGCGGAATATCTTTTCCTGAATTATTTCGAACCTCAACTGCTTTAGTTATTTGGCGCCAGTCGGCTGGAGCCTCCGATTGGTCATTTTGGGTGCGGGCATGGAGAATGATAGCTGCCGGGTCGGTTTCGAGGAGGTGGCCGATCCAGTTTTCGGTGTCATGCTTTTTGATGCCGGTTCGGGTTTTTACACTTACCGGCAGCGTTGAAGCCTCTTTGGTAGCCAGAATAATTTCCTTTGCAAGTTCCGGTTTCCCGATAATGGCCGAGCAAGCGCCCTGTTTTACGATTTTCTTTACCGGACATCCAAAATTGATGTCGATCCCATCAAAATCAAATTCATCGCAAATCATACGGGCGGCCTGGTGAAATTTCTCCGGATTGGCGCCCCAGATTTGCGCAACAATCTTCATGTTTTTATCTTTCAAAACCTGCCGTTCCGAATCGTTAACTTTTAAACGACCGGCAACTTTCGGCCTTCCAACAGGGTGGCAAAGCCCGTCGGTAGAGGTAAATTCGGTAAAAATCACATGAAAAAACTGCGGGTTTGAAATCGTCATGACCAATTCACGGAAGGCCGTATCGGTAACATCTTCCATGGGCGCAAGCGTAAAAGCCGGTTTGGGCAGATCGTTCCAAAAACTTTTCATAACTGGTTTACCGTGTAAAATTTTATGAACAAACAAAAATCAGTTCCGTATGTCCGATCCGGATTTTATCGCCATTGCTGAGGTAAACTTTATCGTACTTCGTGAGGCGGTTTCCGTTGTGAAAAGTGCCGTTTGTACTCGGATCGCCGGTTTCGGCAAGTGAACCATCGTCCGTTAGAACAAAATCGAAATGATAGCTGTTTTTTATAACTTCGATCAAACAGTTCTTGCGCGAAATAAAAGGATCGTTTTCGACCGAAATATCTGCTTTTCGCCCGACAACATTTTTGCCTTCCTTTAAAGCGTATTCTTTGTCATTAGCCTCATCAACAAGCTTTGCATCCAAAGGTTTTTCCTTATCGAAGACCTCATGCATGATGGTTTTATCTTCGGTGCGAACAGGCCTGGGAGGAACCGGATTTTGGAGCTGATTTGTTTTTGGCACATTAAATACCAAAACCTGCTGGCAACCCGGACATTTTACCATGGCTTTTTCTTTGTCTTTTGGCAATTTATCCTCGCTAATCAGGATGTTTTTCTGGCATTTGGGACAGGTAAGGCGCATTACTGGTTATTTAAAGCTTAAACCCACTCGTTGTAATCAGTAAAATTATCTTCCAAATTGGTGATGTCACCCGAAAAATTATCGAGTTCAGCCTCGGGCACATCTTCGGGCATGTCGTTGGCAACTTCGCCGTCGTATTCAACCTGATCAGAGCTCATTTCATCGGTACCTTCAACAGATCCAGCTTCCTGGAATGCTTCCTCATTCAAAATCTGAACCTCGCTTTCGTCAATCACCATATCCTGATTTTGATCAGCTCCAATAGCATCAACAACAAGATCGCTGTTGGCATCAACCAGCAAAACATCATCCTGTCCATCAGCGTTGGTGTCCACCGAAATCATCGAACCATCAGTTGGCTCTTCCGGAGTTCCCAGGGTTGCCGGATCATGAATAATCTGAACTTCTTCATCGGTAATCTGACCATCGAGATTTCCATCAACATACAATGCGTCGGCACTGCCATCAAGATTTGTATCAACAACATAAGTTTCAACAACACCATCAGCATTGCTGTCGAGACCGAGCACATGAACTTCTTCGGGAGTTTCTTCCCCTTCAAGTGAAGCCTGCGAATCATCTTCGATATTTGCTTCGACTTCGGTATTTTGATGAGAGTTTTCATCAACAGTGTCATATTCGATAATCGGATTGCCGGAATCATCAACTTCTTCGGCATAAAAAGTACCATAATCCTGGCCATGCCATGAAAAAACACCTCCCGGTCCTAATTCCTCGCGTGCCGAAGCAAAAGCTTCCGAAAAACTCATGTCGTCGCTTACTGCTGACGAATGTGGAGCCGCAGTCACGTCGAAAGGATGACCAACCGGCTCCGTTTCAACCTGCTCAGGACCATCCGGAACCGCCATCACCTCGGAGGTTTCATAAATTCCATCAGCATTTTCATCAGAAAAAAGACTATCGGCAATCATGTCGTTGTCGGTATCAACCTGGATAGGGTCGGAATTTCGTGTTGAGCTGCTCATTCCCAGGCTGCTTCCTGCAAGCAGCGATCCGCCGGCCACAAATAAAGCAGCTTTTTTACTGATCGTCTTGCCTGTTTTTGGATCTCTGATCACTTCATCCTGAATTTCGACATTTACGGGTTGTTCACTTTTCTTTTGAGCCATATTATTATTCTTTTGAGATTTTATGTTAATGTATTGATTTTTAAAGCCCTTTTAACGCTTGATTTATCTAAATATTTGGAGAAATTCCGATCAGCCGAAAAATACTTTTCCGCCTTTTAAAAATCCTTTTTCCATTTCGCCTTGCAATAAATGCAAGTGCCACGTTTTTCGAGATTATCAAAAGGTTCATTTCCCAAAAACCGGAAACAAACCGGACAGATATAATCCATTTTGAATTTTTCGTCCAATTCGTACATTTTCGCCTGCACAGTACCAGTCATGCCGGTAGCTACAATCCCGAGGGCTGTTCCTACATAGGGAATCAACGACAACCCTGCTCTCAGGCCGGTTGACGTCAGACTTGACCCCATCATCAGCATTTTTTTATCCGATACATATTTCTCGTAAACCTTTTTCAGGTTTAAAAATTCCGATTTGATTGCTGTTTGTTTCTCAAGCCCGGCATAATCGATTTTTTCGGCATCGCTTTTCAGATCAAAAACCGACAGCACAAGTTTAGCATCCATCACCATGTCGGCAAGTTTAAGCTCATCCTCAGGTTTGATCATGGTTTGCTTGATTCGCCTGCCGTTTACAAAAGTACCATTCGTGCTGCCGAGGTCTTCGATAATAAATTCTCCCTCGCCAACTTTCCTGATCTGGCAATGTTTGCTGCTGATTTTTGGATAGCCCACCACCAGCGTATTCTCTGACGAACGACCTAATTTAATGACTTCTCTGGACATATTTTTTTGAAATGCTGATTTTCATCATTAGCTAAAAACTGTTGCTTTAATAATTTTATCCTCAATTTACAGCGTCAACTTCAATAAGATAAGCTGAAAAATTATCTCTTGAGTTGGCTTCACAAATCTGATGGATGATTTCCATTTTTTCATTCAACGTTTGCTCTGAGGATAAAACATCTGTTAATTCTGTATCCGAAAATGCCTCCAAAATGCCGTCTGAACAAAGGAAAAACAAATCACCTTCTTCAATTTCGCTGATAAAGTGTGTGTCAGGTTTTGATTTGTGAACCGAATAACCCTGAATTGCCCTGCTAATACGGTTTGATTTTGGCCTTGAAGCGGCTTCTTCGGCCGATATTAAACCCTGACGGACCAATTCATTGGTCATCGAGTGGTCGAACGTTTGCCAGATTATCCGGTTTTTGCGAAAATGGTAAAACCGGCTGTCGCCACAATGAGCTACAGTCAGGCCCTGCTCATGAATTTGCATCAGCACCAGCGTTGTACCCATGCCCCTTGCAGCTGATTCCTGCTGAAGATATTTGTCAAACTGATTTTGGGTATAATCGAAGGCTTCCAAAATCCAGGCTTCGCCAGGCTGTATTTCATGTTTTGCAAAATATCCCGACAATGAATCGCATGCCAGCCTGCTCGCCACTTCGCCTTTGGTGGATCCACCTACCCCATCGCAAACAATAAAAAGCCTATCTGCGGCAGTTCCTTTGCCAGGCATAGGAAATATCGAATCTTCGTTATTTTCCCTTTTGCCCTTTTCGGTTAAAAATAGCGGCGGATTGAGATGGATTTCCATTTTCACTGCTGTTAATTGATGGTTCCGATGGGCATGTCACGGGAAGCATTACCTTCGATAATCGGTGTTTGCTGATTGGAGGTAAACTGCAAAACATTGGCTTTTACATACGGAAACAACTCTTCAAGAGTAACAACTTTATCTTTATTCCGGTCGGCACTGCCTTTTAAACCTTTCAAAAGATAATAGGTAAAGGCTCCCTGGCGGATTTTTGGATGTTCGGCGGAGGTTTCGGTCGGATCGGACGACATCATAATGACGATGCTGGTTTCCTGCTGTGATGAAGGGGTGTAGGCGGTCTCCGGCTTGCCTTCATAAATGCTTCCGGAGTAACAGGCATCGGCAAAGCAGATTTTATATTTTGCAGGATGTTGCTTAAAAACTGCCTTAATCTCCTCGTGGGTAAGCAACGAACTGTATTGCTGCGAAACATCATCAGGGCAGAATGCGCCTTCGCTGCCATGACCCGAGAAATAGAAAATCAGCATGTCCTCCGGTCCGGCTTTGGAATAAACATCATTCATCGTTTTGATGATGTTTTGCTTGGTTGCGGCCTCATCAACCAGGATGGCAATATTTTCGGTTGGAATTGCACCGCCTTCACAGCTCAACAAATAGGCATAATAGCGGTAAGCGTCATCATCAGAATACCTTAAATCCAGTCCCTGCATCTGATAATCGGCACAGCCCACAACAACTGCAAACTTTTTAACATCCTGGCTCTGAACAGTATTCCAGGTAAGAGACATCACCAAAACCGCCAAAAAAATATTAATTTTCATTCTGATAATCTTTAAAAATGTTTATGAATCACTTTTCTCAAATTTGTACAAAATTATCCAAATTAAGTTTTCAGATAAATTTTTCTTAGTCAAAAACGAATTTGATAAAAACCAACAGCTAGCAACGAAAACCAATAATAAGCTCCATCTTAAAATAAAAATCAGGGCAAAGCCTGGTAAGTTCCTGTTTTTCAATTGCCCCGTCTGACATCCGGCTGACGGGGCAATTTGTTCCGTTGAAGTTTTGGAATTTAGCCAAAATACCAGGTTTTCCGGTACCATTTCAGACCGGACTCATTACTTTTTTTGATTAGAATTCAGGTCATTTTATCCAGG
>CAYOWJ010000116.1:0-3422 GCA_964407625.1 uncultured Lentimicrobiaceae bacterium | reverse complement strand
TATTCGGCAGCAAATAAAGCCTGAATTGCCAGAACAGCTCACCCGAAGCATCATTAAACAGCTGCAAGCCCAATGGACAATGCAGGTTTTTTAGATGTTTGGGGGCGCTTTCAGGAGATTTTTTGCAAAAAAAAATTCCATGGCACGAAGAAAGCGTTAGGAGAAAGATGTAACGATGAAAAATAGTAGGACTAAATATAAAAATTCATGAAAAGATTTTACGGTGTTTTAAGAGTAATCATCTTGCTGATTGCAATCAACATGTTTTCTGGCGTATCGGCACAGGAATCATCATCCAGAAACATCAAAAACAGTGTTTTCAAAAATGCGGCAAAATCAGGAGAATTTGTTTTACCTGTTGTGGCAGTTGAATCAACCGTTTTTGCCAGGATAGATGCAACCCATACGATTAAAGGTTTAACCGCAGCTTCAAACTATGAAAACACAGCCTTCAGCTTCCAAGCTGACAACCTTTTGTTAATTTATTGCGATGCCTCAACCTCAAACGAAGATGAGTATATTTCAAACGTTTTGATTGGTTCGATTAACAAAAACAGCTCCTGGCAGGGTGGAGTTGCCAATTATACAAACCTCTCAACAACAATTCCACCGGAAGGATCGCAACAAATAACCATCACAAATGGAACTCCTTATTCTGAAGATCAGGTTACCGCCTGGGTTGACTGGAATAATGATTACACCTTTGAACCTGGCACAAATGAAGCGTACATTTTAACCAATTCAGGAGGTACAGGAGCCTCATTTGTTGGCAACATCAGCGTTCCGGCAGAAACTATTGAAGGCGATTACAGAATGAGAGTCCGCATGACCTATAACACTGTTCCTGCGCCATGTGGAATCGCCGGTTATGGTGAAATTGAGGATTATACCATAAAAGTGAGATACCTTTGTCCAACAGCAGTTGCTGGTTCTGATGTGACCATTGTAGAAGATCAAACCTGTCAACTCAACGGAATTGCAACAGATTTCAGTTCTTTATTATGGACAAGCTCGGGTGACGGGCTTTTCGACAACACTGGTATTTTAAACCCTGTTTACACACCCGGACCAGGTGATATCGCAGCCGGAAATGTTGAACTTTGTCTTCAGGCCGACCCTATCCTTCCATGCTCAACTTCTGCAACCAGTTGTATGACACTCTCATTTCGTCCCTGTTCCACCGCCAATGCCGGATCTGATGCATCAATATGTGAGGGCAGCATTCACAATTTAGCAGGAACAGCCACGAATTATTCAAGTTTGCTTTGGACAACTTCCGGAACTGGTACCTTTAATTCCGCAGTTATTCTGAACCCAGTTTATACACCGAGTATAGCAGATATTAATTCTGGAAAGATTACTTTAACTTTAAAAGCAACGCCAATATTTCCCTGCACTATCTCAGCTTCAAATTCCAAGAATCTTGTTATTAAAGAAATTCCTGCGGCTACTGCCGGAGATGACCGGTCTATCTGCCTTGGGACAGAAACCGGCCTCGGAGCACCAGCCGTTCCCGGCAATACTTACAATTGGTCATCGATACCTGAAGGATTTACTTCAACATTGGCCAATCCGACTGTTACGCCACTTATAACTACTATTTACACCGTCGAAGAGACCATCACAGCCACCGGCTGCACCAATTCAAACAATGTAGTGGTAACGGTAAATCCTATGCCATCAGCAACAGCCGGGGCTAACAGGGCAATCTGTCTGGGTTCAGAAACCACACTTGGTGCATCACCAGTACCGGGCAACAGCTATAGCTGGACCTCTGTACCGGAAGGATTTACTTCAACAATTGCCAACCCGACAGTTGCTCCGGTTGTAAATACGATCTACACAGTTACCGAAACTATTCCTGCCACCGGATGTACCCATTCGAATGATGTGGTTGTAACGGTCAATCCAATACCTGCCGCTGAAGCCGGAACCGACACAACAATATGTCAGGGTTCAGCAGTCACACTCGGTGCAACTGCCGTAACTGGCAACACTTATAACTGGACCTCCGTTCCGGCAGGTTTTACTTCAACTTTAGCCAATCCAACTGTCACACCACAGGTAACCACTTCCTATACCTTGGTTGAAACAATCACTGCTACCGGATGTTCAAATTCAAAGAGTGTTGTAGTTGCGGTTAATCCATCGCCATCGGCTATAACAGGACCAAACCGGTCAATCTGCCTGGGTTCAGTTACCACAATCGGGGCGGCCACCAATCCAGGCAATACCTACAACTGGTTGTCGGTGCCAGCAGGATTTACATCAAACGTCTCCAATCCAACAGTTTCACCTTTGGAAACCACAACCTATATTCTTCAGGAAACAATTACAGCCACCGGATGTTCCACATCAAATAGTGTGGTGGTAACGGTTAATCCATTGCCGGCCGCTATTGCCGGCGCCAATAGGGCAATTTGCCGGGGTACAGGCACCACACTTGGCGCAGCAGCCGTACCTGGCAACACTTATCACTGGACATCAATTCCGTCAGGTTTTACATCAACTATAGCCAACCCAACTGTTACGCCAATGGTGACTACTTCTTATACGGTTGTAGAAACTATCACTGCCACCGGCTGCACAAACTCGAATAGCGTAATTGTAACTGTTAATCCTTTGCCTGCTGCTGTCACAGGACCGAACCGGTCAATCTGTCTGGGTTCAGCCACGATGCTTGGTGCTCCGGCGGTGCCGGGTAACACCTATAGCTGGACTTCGGTACCAGCAGGATTTTATTCAACCCTGGCCAATCCAATTGTCACACCGGTTGTTCCCACTGGTTACACCGTTGTTGAAACCATTACTGCCACCGGATGTTCCAAGTCGAATTATGTAGTTGTAATGATAAATCCATTACCTGTAGCACCAACACCAAACAACATAACCGTATGCTATGACGGAGCAATTCATGTAGCTGGGGCAACAGCACCTCAAGGGTCATCAATTGTATATTACGATGCAGCAACAGGTGGAAATATCGTATCAGCACCTTCAGGAATAGAAGCAGGAATTTACACCGCCTGGGCCGAATCAATGGATAATACAACAAGCTGCAACAGTGCAACCCGTGTATTGGTTACCCTAAATATAACAGCGCTTCCAACAGCAAATGCAGGAAATGATGCCACTGTTTGCCTGGGGAATGCTTTTCAGCTCACAGGAACAGCCCAAAATTACGAAACCCTTGAATGGACCAGCTCCGGAACCGGAACATTTAGTTCACCAAGCTCACTAACTGCCATTTATACACTGAGTGCAGCTGATATTTCCGCAGGAACGGTGACGCTATCATTAACAGCATCTGCAGTTTCGCCTTGCACAATATCATCAACAGATCATTTGATATTGATGGTTCAGGAATTACCAACTTCAAACGCTGGTATTGATGCAACGATTTGCCAGACTGAAACTCAACC
>CAYOWJ010000115.1:8963-11013 GCA_964407625.1 uncultured Lentimicrobiaceae bacterium | reverse complement strand
ACATTGGTTGCAAACTGCATTTCGATGCCTTCAGGGGTTTTTTCGAGTTGCCGGGGTGTTGCGGCGGCGTTGTTAATCAACACATCAAGTGGCCCGGACCAGCTTTCGGCAAGTTTTATGATTTCAGATTTTCGCGAAAGATCGGCGATTAAAAAGTTAACATCCCGATTTCCGGTTGCTGCAATAATTTCATCAACTGCCTTTTTAGCCTGGGTTTCATCGCGGGCAATCATGGTAACTTTAAAACCATGCCCTGCCATTTGCCGGGCGATGGCTTTTCCGATTGCTCCTGTGGCCCCGGTGATAATTGCAGTTTTCATATTTTGTTTTACTTGACTTTTGACCTCTATGGATTCATCAAAATAGCGAGCAGTTGAAATTTCATTCGACAATAAATTTCTCTGTAAAAGCAAATCCTGCTCTACTTATTCTGATCAGATAAGTTCCCGGATTTAAAGATGAAATGTCAATTTTTTGATCGGGAGAAATATTGATTTCAGACAGAACCTTCCTGCCTTCCATATTCAGAATTTCAAGATTCAGTATTCCGGGATTTTCCCCGATTCCGTTAAATCCGATTTGAAGAAAATCTTTTGCCGGATTTGGAATTATCCTGATTTGACGCCCATCTCCGGAAGGGAAATTTAATCCGCTTGAGGTAGATGGAATCTTAGCGACAAAAATATCATTTCCACCAGCCGATTGCAGATTGGTGTTGCCAAACCCGGCAGCTCCGCCAAATACTCCCGTCAGATAAAGGCTTCCGGAAGCATCGTTAACAACGCCGTAAGCATATTCGTTTTCGATGCCACCAGCGCTGAGCACCCATTCTGCCGTTCCATCGGCACCATATTTTGTTGCAAAAACATCCGATTTCCCGGATGATTCGACAGATAAATCACCAAAATAGCAGGTTTGCGTAAAAAAACCACCAAGGAAAATTTCACCGGTTGGATTTACAAAAAGCGTCGTTCCCTGGTCGATGCCGTTGCTGCCGGCTTTTTTAGCCCAGATTAATTCGCCTTGAGGGTTTGTTTTGGTAAGAAAAGCATCAAAATCGTATTGGCCACCGGTTGCCGACAAAGTCTGATTCCCAAAAGTTATCGATCCCGAAAAAAAGCCGGTCGAAAAAACATTTCCCTCGCCGTCGGCTTCGATATCAAACCCACGGGCAAAATCGTTGGCAGCTCCACCGCCCATATTTACCCACTGGAAAAATCCCTGGTTGGTCATTTTTGCGATGTAGGTGCTGATAATTGCCGGACTGGTGAGTTCGATTTCATCAAAGCCGGCAGTGCCGCTGAAAAATCCCGTAAGGAAATAATTGCCATCGCCATCCTGAAAAATCCCGTAAGCGCGGTCCTCGCCTGTTCCGCCGGCACTTTTGGCACACACCACCTCGCCATCTGCCGAAAAGTGGGAGAGGAGGATGTCGCGGTTTCCCATACTTGTAAGCTGGTGGTCGCCAACCCAGATGGTTTCACGGAAGCTGCCACCGATGCAGACTCCGCCATCGTTGGCCAGCGTAATCCGGTTTCCGTAGTCGTCAGAAGGGCCACCACCACGGCTCACCCATTTTACGGCACCCGATGCATCATATTTTGCAACAAACATGTCGTAACTACCGGCGCTGGTCACCGAAAAATTATCAAAATCTGAAGTTTCCGAAAACCAGCCGGTGATAAACGAATCTCCACCAGCATTGGTGATGATTCCGGCGCAAACTTCATTGCCGTTGCTCCCGGCCTGTTTCACCCATCTGAAAAGCCCGGACGAATCGTAACTGGCGATAAAAATGTCCTGCATCCCAAAACTGGTGAGGGTTTCGGTGCCAAATTGAGCCGTTCCCGAAAACCAGCCGCTTACGTAAACATTTCCGGAAGCATCCACGCTGATATCGTAACCCTGATCTGAACCCTCGCCACCGGCCTGATTTGCCCATGAAATACTTTGGCTTTGCAACTGGATTTGAAGGAAAAGCGTGAATAGAAAGAAGAAGGTAAATTTTTTCATTTTTTTGGATTTATTCGTTTAATACATTTTGTTAATT
>CAYOWJ010000115.1:0-8863 GCA_964407625.1 uncultured Lentimicrobiaceae bacterium | reverse complement strand
GAAGGTAAATTTTTTCATTTTTTTGGATTTATTCGTTTAATACATTTTGTTAATTATTTGTCTTCAAATAATTATAGGCCCCGCTGATGGAAACCTCACAGGTTTTACAAACCTGGTAGGTTTTATCTCTGTTTTATCATTTACCACTTCCTGTAATTTTAATTGCCCAGGCAAATTTTGATGGTGGCGATTTTTGGTATTTTGAAGGAATTTTCACCACAAAACCCTTTTCCTGGTTTTCCCATTTCAGGTTTTCGTCGGTCCCGACAAGGGTTATCTTCATTCCTTTTTCGGCTTTTAGCGATGAAATAAGCAGTTCGGACGGCATATTGATTTCATCTTCACCGGCAAGGTAAACCGCAAAAACTTCATTGGCTTTTCCTTTGGTCAGGCAGATTTTGCCTTCTTTAAAAGGGGCAATGCTCCTGGTTTTGTAAATGGCTTCGCCGTTTATTTTGAGCCAGGCCCCGATTTCGTCAAGTAACTTATATGCGCCATCATCCCAGTTTCCATCGGGACCGGGGGCAATATTCAGCAGGAGGTTTCCACCTTTGGCGACAATATCAACCAGCAAATGCACGGCATCATGGCCGCTCATATATTTTGCATTTGGAACCCAAGACCAGCTTCCGCCGGCGATGATGCACGATTCCCAGGGATAGGGCAGGGCAACTTCAGGAACCCGGTTTTCAGGCGTCAGGTAATTCTGGTTTTTCCCGGGAACGGCGCGATCAACCACGATGAGGCCGGGCTGCGCCTGACGGGCTTTCTCAACCAATTCATCCATCCTGATATCCTGATTGACGATGCCACTTTTCAAAAATCCGGATTTCGATTCTTTGATATTGGCCTGGTAAGTTTTGTCGATATCCTCCTGGCTTTGCTTTGCTACCCAGCCGCCATCGAGCCAAAGAATATCCAGTTTTCCATAATCGGTGCATAACTCCATTATCTGGTTGTGGGTAAATTCGACATATTTCTCCCATTTTTCAGGATATTCAGCCGGGTCATAATTTACATTGCGGTCGAAAGGCGGGAAGTACGGATCCCAATAATAGTCGCAGTGCCAGTCGGGTTTCGAAAAATAGGCACCCGCCCACAATCCTTCATTTCGGAAGGATTCAAATATTTCGAACGCAATATTCGATTTTGGATTTGAACTGAACGGGCAACCCGGGTCGGTGATTTTATAATCGGTAAACCGGGTGTCGAACATGCTGAATCCGTCGTGGTGTTTTGTGGTGAAAACAACATATTTCATCCCGGCTTCCCTGGCGGCTTTTGCCCATTTTCCGGGATCGAAATTTACAGGATTAAAGGTGGTTTTGAGATTTTCGTAATCTTTTACATACCCAAAATAATCCTGGTAATTTCCTCTTTTGCGCTCACACCAGCCATAATCTTCGGGGCAAATCGACCACGACTCAACAATTCCCCATTGGCTGTAGGTTCCCCAGTGCATCAAAAGGCCAAATTTAAAATCCTGCCATTGCTCTAATTTTGCCAAAACCACAGGGTCGGTTTCGGGGACATATTTTTCTGCTTCTTCCTGCGAAAAGGCTGTCATTACTAAAACAAGCATGCCCGTCAACAAAAAATTTACTTTCAATTTCATAAAACTCGGTTTTTATTATCTGGTAAAATTAAAAATAACCCTCTTAATTCCGGTTTTTTTTTAGCTAAAAAGCTTTTTTAAAACCGGTGGCTACAATGCTTTCAGTTATCGAAATTCAAGTATTTTTGAAATCCGGGAATATTAAGAATGTTTTTTGTGTCCAATATTCAAAAAAAATTGCGGTAGGTGACAGATTACACGAGGTTTGATGATAACACGTTGATTGAAAAAGCGAGGGCTGGCGATAACGCAGCATTTTCGGCTTTGGTGGTACGTCACGAGCGAATCGTTGCAGCCGCTGTAATCGGGATGTTGGGGCCGGGTGATGACGCCGAAGACATCGGTCAGAATGTTTTCGTCAGATTTTACAAGGCGTTGAACGATTTCAGAGGGGAGGCGGCTTTATCAACTTATCTCACACGGATCGCCATCAACCTTTCGCTGAATGAAATCAGAAGACGGCAAAGGCGAAATTTGTTCTTTTACAGGCCAATATCCGAAGATTACGATGCTAATCTGAAGGATAATACCAACTGGGAGGAAAGCGCCGACACCAAAGAGATTGTTAACAAAGCGCTGCTGGTGCTGGAGCCAAAATTCAGAAGTGTGGTGGTGTTGCGAATGTTGCAGGGTTACTCCACTGAAGAGACTTCCAAAATATTGAAATTGCCGCTCGGCACAGTCCTTTCGAGGTTGTCGAGGGCACAGGAAAAGTTAAAAATCGTGTTAAAGCAAATGATTGACTAAACCATGGATAAAAATTTATTAAAACTGCTTCAAAAATCTTTCGACAGCGAACTTAGCCACGAAGAGCGGTTTCGTTTGGAGGAAGCTTTGAAAGTTTCACCAGAACTTAAAGCAGAAAAAAGCCGGATCGAAAATCTTCGGAATTTGCTATTAAACCAGCCAGCCACCTTTGGGCCATATTTTGCATCAAAAGTGATGAACAAAATCAGCAACCTGAAGGCAGAGGCCGAACTTAGTCAGGGAATTATGTTCGCCTTTAAGCGCGTGGCAATTCCCATGCTGGCAGCAGCAGTTTTTTTAATTCTGTTTTCGATTTTTAGTGGTGGATCAGTTGCATTTGATAGTTTCTTAGGACTTGATTCGCTTCAGCCACAGTACTTATCAGAGTTTTTACTATTCAATTATTAAACCTGAAAATTCATATTAAATCATCAAAAAAATCTAAAATAAATGAAAACGAAATCAATCATTATAATTGTCGCAACTTTGATAATCGGCTTTGTTACTGGCTTTTTGGTCAACGGGCAACTTACAAAAGGCCGCATTCAAAACTTCGTAAAGCAGGGCACCCATGATGGTTTTAAGATGCGCTTTTTCGATATCATCCGGCCAGATGAAGCACAAAAAATTGCCATCGAGCCAATTTTGGAAGAGTACGCTGCTAAAACTCATGAAACTGTTGAGAACTTTCGTGAAGAAATGAAAGCAGAGCATGATGAGATGATAAAAAAACTTGAACCATATTTGAAGGAGGATCAGCTATTACGACTAAAAAATGCTCAGGAGCGATTTGAACGGCATGAAAGAATGAGGCCAGGCGCTGGTCCTGGTCCGGACTCCGGCATGGAACCGCCACCCGGCATGGAGCCACCTCCTGACAGGCGAAAGCATCAGGGATGGTAAATGAATCAAAGGAATAATTCATCAAAAATTAATGTCAAAGCATCACAACTAAAAATAAAAGGAGATTTCAATATGAAAAAACAAATTTTAATGAGCCTGATGGTGATTTTCACTTTGGCTTTCACAAAAGCAAATGCTCAAAGAGATTTTCAGTGCAGGGGTACTAGAGGTCCAAATCCGGAAGTGGTAAAATATATGCAGGACAATGTTTTTCCGGTAATGAAAATCCAACACAGTGAACTTGAAAAAGAACTCACTGCAAACGAAAAAGCCAGGATTGTCGAAATCCGCGCCATCTTGAAGGAAATGCACGAAGCAAAGCTGGCCAAACATCGGGAAATGCGCGAAGATTTCCAAAAGCCAACGCTTGAACAAAAAAAGGAAATGCGTGAGATGCGCAATAAAATGAGTACTCTGATGGATGAAGTCGAAATTATGGCCGAAAATCATGATGCGACTATTACCCGCCTTTTTGATGAAATCAGTCATGATATCGAACAATGGAAATCAGATCTCGACGAAATCAGAGACAGAAATTTCCAGGAAGGAATAAATTGCCCCAATTCAAGAGATGGAAAAAAGATCCAGGGACAAGGCAAAGGAATTTGCCCAGGAGCAAGCCAGTGTCCCGGACACGGCAAGGGCGAAGGCAGAGGCAACAAGCCAAACGACGACATGAGACCTGGCCGTGGAATGGGACCAGGCGACGAAAGGCCTGTACATCGCCTGTTTACCCCGGAAGGTTTTTTGCTCTGGAATCCCGAAAAACCGATGCCTTTTGATGGTGCACCTGAAAATAATGAAAGCAGCCTTCAACTGAATATTTTCCCAAATCCTGCTGTAAATAGTTTCCAGATTTCGATGATGTTGACGACCGACTCGCAGGTTTCGATAAACATCCTTGATAAACAAGGTAACGAAGTTCAACAGATTAATTCTGAAAAGGCCTCAAAAGGTCTTTACACCAAAACGATGGATGTAAGCAAATTAAATGACGGTTTGTATTTTATCAAGATAAAAGCTGGTGAAGAATCAGCCCTCGAACGGCTGATTATCAAAAAATAGTCGATTGTGTTTGATTTTAAGTTTGGTTATAAACCCTGGATTTTAAAAAATTCAGGGTTTTTAAAATAAAATGCGTTGCATCGTTTGGACTAAAACAGGTTTAAAAAGAAAAATGCCGGAAATTTTCGTTTTCCGGCATTTTTCTTTTCAGAGCAAAAAAACTCATTTTTTTGATGCTTCCACTTTTTTAGCGCAGGTATTACAGCCCGCAACTGTGTATAGCGGGCAAAATCCCACAAATGCAGTAACCAGGAAAACAACTCCAAGCGCAATCAAAACATACTGCAAAACACCTTCCAAAGGAATGGCAACAGCAGCAATAATTAAAGCGAAGGCAAGAATAATCCTGACCACTTTGTCAATTTTTCCAACATTTTTTTTCATGATAAAATTTATTTTGTGAGATTGTGTAACAGCGTTAACCAGTAAAATGTTCACTTGCATCAACGATTTTATAGCCCAATCATGGACATGAAAAATAAATTGGAAAATATCTGTATTTTTACCGCAAACAAAAAGTCCAAATTTCTATGATAAAAAAAATATTTAGCCTTCTGGTACTGCTGATTACAGGCGGATTCCTGGTGGCAGGCCCGATTGAGGATTTACTTAAAAAAGCAGGTCAGGCTGCTGATTATCCGGGAAGCAATGTTCTGGTTGTTTTCGACAGCACCACAGTTGATGTCCAACCCAGTGGCCTCAGTTATTTCTACAGCCATCAGTTGATGAAGATTTTAACTGTTGAAGGGGCAGTTCAAAAGCGCGTGATCGAAATTGGGTATGACCCTTTGTCGGCTTTTGTGGAGTTTCGTAGAGTTAAAATTTACCGCATCAATGGCAGTGTTGAAGAACCTGATCTCAAAAAAGTGAAAGATTATGCCGCACCTGCCCGCGCCATCTACTGGGGCGCCCGCGAAATCATGATCGAAATCGGTCGCCTCGAACCCGGCGACGCCGTGGAGATCGAGACTTTTAAAAAAGGTTACACCTATGCGCTTTTGGCACAGGACGACGAAGCACGCTACATCCCGCCGATGCGCGGTCATTTTTACGATATCGTTCCCTTTTGGAGCGACGATCCTATCATCGAAAAAGTTTACAAAACCATTGTTCCTGCTGATAAACCCATGCAGTTTGAGTTTTATCATGGCGAATGTCAGACCAAAGTCAGGTTTGAAAATGGCAAACAGGTTTATACGTTTTCAAAAAAGGATATTTTGCCCATCAAGCGAGAGCCCAACATGGTTGATATTTCGGATGTTGCACCAAAATTGTTGCTTTCGACAAGCCCTGATTGGGAAGCAAAATCGCTTTGGTTTTACGGTGTTAACGAGGACTACAAAAGTTTTGACCCAACACCCGAAGTACAGGCAAAAGTGAACGAACTGCTTAAAGGTGCAAAAACCGAGCTCGACAGCATTTCGGTTTTGACCCACTGGGTTGCCGACAACATGCGCTATTCGGGAATTTCGATGGGGCCGGGCGAAGGTTACACTTTGCACAATGCAAAAATGAATTTTACCGACCGCTGCGGCGTTTGTAAGGACAAAGCCAGCCTCCTGATTTCTTTTCTGAGGGCCGCTGGTTTTGAATCGTATCCCGCCATGACCATGGCCGGCTCACGCATCGAAGATATTCCAGCCGACCAATTCAACCACAGCGTTACCGTTGTAAAAATGGCCGACGGAAAATACCACCTGCTCGACCCAACCTGGGTGCCTTTTGTTCGTGAACTCTGGTCGAGTGCCGAGCAGCAGCAAAACTACCTGATGGGAGTTCCCGGTGGTGCCGATTTGGGAATTACCCCGGTTTCTCCTCCCGAAAATCATTATCTCAAAATTAATGGAACATCTGAACTCAAAACCGACGGTTCGCTCGAAGGCGAATTTACAGTTACTGCCGAAGGACAAACAGATGCAGCCATCAGAGGGATTTTTACAAGAAATTATAAAACCGATTGGGAAGCAGGTGTACGTGCCGAACTTTTGAGGATAAATCCAAAAGCTGAAATCGTTTCGATGGATTTTGGAACCGATCCGATCGATTACATCTCCGGCCCAATATTGATAAAGATGAAATACCGGATTCCGGATTATGCTTTTGTTGGCACCGATGAAATTCTTTTTGTCCCTCTTTCATCCAACAACCTTTTTGGCAGATACATGGGCCATCTTAGTCTGAATACCAGCCTGAATGAGCGGAAATTCGCCTTCAGAGACCGTTGCAGCCGTTTGGTCGAAATTAACGAAACGGTAAAAATTCCAGATGGTTTCCTCGCCGGCAAGCAGGAATACCTGGTCGAAAACAAAGGAAAGGCAGCGAGTTATAACGGCAGCATTATTCAGGATGGCGATAAATTAATGATCAGGCAAACGGTGGTGCTTACAAAAAGGGTTTACGAACCTGAAGACTGGAAAGATGTGAAAGCCGCAGTTGAAGCTCAAAAGGCGATGGCCAGCACTCCACTCATTTTAACCAAATAATTAAGGCTGCAAATCATTCATAAATAAAACAAACTTTAAAATGAAAAAGTCATTTTTATTCATCATAGCGTTCATATTTTCAATTTCCGTTGCAGTTGCGCAGTATGAAAATGCTGATGCCGTATTTGAGAAAATCACCAAGGAATACACGCTAAACCAGGATGGTTCCCTCGAATTCCATTATTTTAAGCAACTGAAATTGCAGAGTTTTTTGTCGTTCAACAGGCTTTACGGTGAAACCTTCATCATTTATAATCCTGATTTTCAAAATCTAAAGATTAATGAATCTTACACCATCATGGCCGACAGCACAAAAGTTGAAGCCCCGGGAAATGCATTTAATGAGGTTTTGCCATCTTTTGCTGCCCATTCTGCTCATTTTAACAACCTTCGCGAAATGGTGGTAACGCATACAGCCACCGAAATTGGCGCCACGCTATTTCTGGATTATACCCTCACTACCCAAAAAGATTACTGGCCAGCGTTAATGGGTAACGAAATCATCATCGAATCATCGCCGGTAAAGGAAATGGAAATTATCGTCAACGTTCCGGTTGACACCGAATTGAATCACAAAATGTTTGGTTTGCGCCTTGAGCCTGAAGTGATGGTTCAAAATAATATGAAGGTTTATACCTGGAAATTTGCCGGTTTAGCAGCATCTCCAAAAGAACCAAATATGGGAACTTACCAGCCTGGAACTCCCAGATTAGTTTTTTCGACCAGCGAAAATATGGAAAATGCCATCCAATGGATCACGAGCCAGGATGCATTTAAAGCCCCGCTCACCGCTGAGATGAAGGATTTTGCCGTCAAAACCAAAGCTGAAAAAAACGCTGAAATTGCTGTTTTAATGGCTTTACAGGAATATCTGACCAAAAATATGGCTCTTAATAATGTGCCACTTGAGTATTCGGCTTTTAGAGCAAGGACTCCCGAAGAAATCTGGAAAAGCAATGGTGGTACCGAACTTGAAAAAGCCGTTTTACTTGCTGGTTTGCTCAATGCCGCCGATATCAGGGCGGTTCCTGTGTTGGTAGGGCCAAAGAATTTTTACGACAAAAAAGTTGGAAGCCTGCTCCTGTTTGATCATGTGTATGTTTTGGCTTCAACAAAAAATGAAGGTGATATTTACCTTTCGGTTAATCGTGCCGACAGCCAGAGTTTGGAATTTCAGATGGATGGAAGTATAATCATTCCGCTAAACCAGGAGCGATCCATCAATCCCAAAGAGTTTGGTAAAGCTGACAACAGAATATTTGTAAAAGCTGATTTTGTTGCTGATAGCCTCCAGGCAATTTCCGGAGAAATGAACCTGGAACTTTATTTTGCTTCGAATCCATTTCTTGCATTGGAAAACAACGAAAAAAATATAAATAAACAGCTTTCAGGCGGCCTTTCATCGGGTGATTCTGTTACTGTGAAAATAGTAAACAGCAATCCTGCAAAATCGGCACTGACCATGAAAATTTTAAAGAAAAGTCCATTTAAGGATATTTCCGGATATTACCGCTGGGAGCTGCCTTCGCTTAAAAACGGTTTCGAAACCTGGCACATTGCTTTTCTGGATACCGGGCGCAGTTCAGCTCTTGAAATTCCATTTTCGCTGACCGAAGAATATGAGTTTACTGTAAAAATTCCGCAAGGCTTCACTTTTGTAAATCTGAAATCAAAAACCGAGTTTAAAAATAATGCTGGTTCCGTAAAAATCGAATTCATCCCAAAAGGCAACACCGTTACCGTTTTGCGTAAACTTGAAGTTACCGGAAAAGAAATCAGTCCGGCAAATTACAACGATTTCAGGGCACTGGTGAATGTCTGGTTGGATCAAAATCAACGGAATATTGTATTTAAAAAGGCAAAATAAGGTGCAGGAAAGATGAACCACAATAGACACAATAGGTCACAGTAGGAAAAAATGGTTAGAAATTCTATTGTGTTCTAATGTGCCTACTGTGGTTAATTTTTGTTCTGTCAATTTATTTATCGGCATACAACCCATGAAAACTCCACCGTATCTTAAACCTGGCGATACCATCGGCATCGTTTC
>CAYOWJ010000114.1:0-11109 GCA_964407625.1 uncultured Lentimicrobiaceae bacterium | reverse complement strand
CTTCGCAATGAAATGAATGCGAAATTTGAAACTGTCAATGCCAAAATTGATTATATTTTCTGGATGATGGGAGTGATGGTCGCATTTATGATTTTTATGTTGGGCTTCATTATTTGGGACAGACGAACAACCCTTGCACCGGTAAAGTCGGAAATTGAAGAACTGAAAATAGCCAACGAAAAAATGAAAGATATTTTCAGAAAACAAGCCGAATTCCATCCTCAGCTTCGTGAAATTCTAAAAAATGCAGGCATTCTGTAATCTCCTTATTGATCTCAATAAAACTTAACTTCAATTTATCTTACAAGAAATCAACCTGGCCTTTAATATCCACCAGCTAAGTTGAAGCTCCAAACAAATCCAACAATTTTCCATTTTCAACAGCATCTCGCATTTTTACCTACTTTAGCGCCTTGTTTTTCAGAAATTTATTTATCAAACTTAAATTCACAAAAAATAAATGGATAAACTAAAAAAACTTTTAAGCGACTCGGCTCCGGTGCGTTGGCTGGTGCTGGTGTTGCTGGCCATGCTCACTTTCAGCACCTACTGGTTTCAGGATTTCTTTTCGGGACTAAAACCGCTGATGCAATCGCAACTTGGCTTTTCGAGCAGCGATTATGGCCTGATGATCTCAGCTACAACCTGGGCCAACCTTGCCGGGATGATTATTGTTGGTGGCATCATATTAGATAAATGGGGCATCCGTGTTTCGGGAATCGTTTTCGGAGGCCTTGCTACACTTGGCGCTTCGGTTACTGCACTTGCAGCCAGCGGCTTTTTTGGCGATGACCCTTCAACCATGCTCCACTGGATGATGTTTGGCCGTTTGTTGTATGGAACAGGTCTCGAAACCGTTTGTGTACTCGTTAGCCGCACCATAGTAAAATGGTTTAAAGGCCACGAACTCGCGCTTGCCTTTGCCATCAACATGGGTTTTGGACGTGCCGGGTCAGCGCTCGGAACAGCTTTTTCGATTGACATCGGTGGCGGAGCAGTTTCGCCGGCAGTTACTTTTGCTGCTACCTTAATTGGCATCGCAATGATTGGCTTCCTGGTTTATATGATTTTTGATGTTAAAATTGATAAACAGGTTGGCGAACAAAAATCGGCCGCCCAGATTGATGAAGAAAAATTCAGGTTCAGCGACCTCCTTAAATTAGTCACCGACCGCTCGTTTATATTTATCACGCTACTTTGTGTATTTTTTTATGCCGCAGTTTTCCCGTTCATGCAATACGCCCCCGACCTGTTGGTAAATAAATTTGGATTTTCGTTACAATTGCCCGACTTAAGCGGAATGACCCTTTGGCAAAAACTTGGTGCTATTTTCCATAATGGCCCAAAAGTAGCCAGTTTGATCCCGCTCGGAACCATTCTTTTCACGCCAATTTTTGGCTCTTTTGTTGACCGTAAAGGGAGAGCTGCATCGCTGATGATTCTTGGTGCTTTGCTGCTTATCTTTGCTCACCTTTCGTTGTCGGTTTTCGATAATGTTGTTTTAGGCTACCTCGGGCTTTTATCGCTGGGTATTGCTTTTTCACTGGTACCCGCAGCAATGTGGCCTTCGGTGGCAAAGATTGTCCCTGAACATCGTCTTGGAACGGCTTACGCAACCATGTTTACAGTTCAAAATTATGGTCTTGCCACATTTTTCTGGGGAATCGGAAAAGTTCTGGATCTCTCAAACCCGGTGGTCATTCAAAAACTGGCCGAAGCCAAAACTGCTTTAACAGCCCAGGGCATGAATGCTGCCGATGTAAGTCTCAGAATTAAAGAATTGCAGGTTTCAGGCGAATTGCCTTATTATAATTACACACTGCCGATTTCGATGCTCGTGGTGCTTGGTGTTATCTCGATTTACCTGGCCTTTATGCTCAAAAGAGCCGATTTAAAACAAGGCTATGGTTTGGAAAAACCATCGTCACACCGGAAAGATGCGATTGTACTGGAGGCTGAGAGCCGGGCTAATGTTGAATAAAATTTCCGATGATAAAAAAAGGCACTTTTTCTGAGGTGCCTTTTTTTTCGATTAAGTTTGGATACAAAAAAAGTTCAAAAAAAAATCAGCAAATACATTTTAAATGGAAAAACTATCCTTTGATGCTGAAATTTTAGATGCTGAAATCGGGATTGATGCCGCTTACGTAAAAATTCCTTTCGATGTAAAAGCCGGACTTGGAAGTATGCGACCCAAAGTGAAGGTAGTTTTCGACGGCAAAGTCGTTTATCGTGGCTTGCTTGTCAGGATGAAAACACCTTGCCATATTCTGGGGCTTCGGAAAGATATCAGAGCACAGCTCGGAAAAAATATAGGCGACGTAGTTCAGGTTGAGATTGAACCGGACATTGAACCACGAGTTGTCGAAATCCCTGATTTACTTCAAAAAGAATTTGACAAGGAGCCGGAAATCGGTGAATTTTTCAAGAAACTATCTTTTACCCACCAAAAGGAGTATGTCAATTTTATTACGGCGGCTAAAAAAGAGGAAACCCGCATCCGCAGGATTGGCAAGGCCGTGCAGATGCTCCGGGATAAAAAAAGAGGCATTTAATGAACTCAAAAACTCAACTTGTTTTAAACTTAAATAACATCAATGCTCACCGAAAATACAATTACCCAAAAGTTACTGAAAACAGCCCGCTGGCTGGCCATCATCACCATTATTTATAATATCGCCGAAGGATTGATTTCGGTATTTTTCGGTTATCAGGACGATACCCTGGCTTTATTTGGCTTTGGTGTGGATAGTTTTGTGGAGGTAATTTCGGGGATCGGAATTTTGCACATGGTAATCAGGATGAAAAATTCGACTGTGGAACAAAGGGATGAATTTGAAAGAACCGCACTCAGGATTACGGGCACTGCGTTTTATCTGCTCACCGCTGGTTTGCTTGCCGGTTCTGTAATTAATCTGATCAATAAAACACAGCCCGAAACAACGGTTCCAGGATTGGTCATCTCGGCAATTTCGATTATGACCATGTATTTTCTGATGAGTGCAAAATTGAAAACAGGGAGAAAGCTAAATTCCGAGGCGATCATCGCCGATGCAAATTGCACCAAAACCTGCCTCTATCTTTCGGTGGTCCTGCTTTTGGCGAGTGCCGGCTACGAAATTTTCAAAATTCATTACATCGATGTTGCAGGTTCGCTGGGCATCGCCTGGTTTGCCTTTAAGGAAGGCCGTGAATCGTTCGAAAAGGCCAAAAGCAAATCGCTTTGCTGCTGTGGCGATCATTGTTCAAAGTAACGGCAAGGCTGATCATTTCAAAATCTTTCAGGAATTACAACCTAAATCAAAACAGCAATTTAACAACAAAAAAAGTATATTTTTGACTCCAAATTCTGACGGGGAATCATCTATTTATCATACATCTTAAATGAACAACATCCTTTACCTGGCGCCGTTGCAGGGATACACCGAGCTTGAGTTCAGGCGGTCGTGGTCGAAGTTTTTTACCGGGTTTGATCTGGCTTTAAGTCCATTTATTCCTTTGGCAGAAGGCGACAGGTTCAGGAGCCATCAACTCCGCGATATTTTCCCTGACGAAAACAAGGAATTGCCGGTAATTCCGCAGGTGCTGGGCAACGATCCCGAAAAATTCCTGACTCTTGCCCATCATCTGCATGATTTGGGTTACCAAACAATTAACTGGAATCTGGGCTGCCCCAAAAGAATTGTTGCACGCAAAAAACGTGGTTCCGGCCTCCTGCCCTACCCTGACATGATACGCGACATCCTCGAAAAAATTATCCCGGAATTACCATTAAAACTTTCGATAAAAACCCGGCTCGGGTATTATTCTCCAATGGAGTTTACCGAACTTGTAAAGGTTTATAACAGCTTCCCTCTCGAAAACCTGATTATTCATCCGCGAACCGGCCTCCAGATGTATGATGGAGCCATGTTTCTGGATGATATCGAAAATGCCTTGCCACAAATAAAACATGAGGTGGTTTTTAGCGGTGAAATTATTGATTTCGAAAGTTATGAAAAATTCCGGCTCCGATTTCCTTCGATCAAAAGCTGGATGATTGGGCGTTCGGTACTTTCGAACCCATTTATTCCGGAATGGATTAAAGCCGGAAAAATTGAAACCAACGAACAAAAAATCCGGTCAAAACTTCAGCACTTTCATGAGGAATTATATTGCGAAATCAGGTACAGGATCAAGTTTGACAGGCCTTTGCTTAACAAAATGAAAGATTACTGGTCGTATTTTTCGCATTGGTTTCAAAACGAACAATCCATTTTTATCCATCTTGCTCACCTTGATTCGTTAAATGATTTCAATAATTCAGTTAAGAAAATCTTTGAAACAGAGTCTCTGGCCAGTTTTGAAGCCCGGAGCAACAGACCGTTAACCACCAATCCGAAAGCTTTTATTCATATTTGAGCGCCTCAACCGGATTTTCACGGGCGGCCTAACGAGTTCTATCTAACGTTGATCAAGGCCACTGTGAGTGATAATCATAATTATTAAAGGAAGCACATGTAGGAATTGCCCTGGTTAATAAAACCCGGCAAAATATTAAAATAAAATGACGAATTAAACTGCGGGAAAGGTCAAATTTTGATCATTTGTCCGGTAGGCAGCATGTCGTCAACCGGTGGTAAACCATGTTCGAGACGGTATTTTTTCCGTTTACACTCATCCATCTTTGGTCCTTTGCAATAAAGCTTCATAAAGCCCTTACACGCCAAATCTTTGGTTTTTTGATACTTTTTAAAAAAACCACATTTATTTAATAAATCGCATTCTTCCATAACTTTACTTTTTTTGAAATCAATTTTGCTGAATCTATTTCGAAAAACAATTATCCTTTTATGTTTCTAACATCTCAAAAGATACTTTCAACGCATAATGTCCTGATAAACCTTTGTAATTCCTCTTTGCGGTCGGCTGAGAGATTATGCCAACGGATTCCCCGAACGGCACCCTCCAAAGCGCAAAGTTTGCTCAGGCAGGCATCGCCATCGACCATTTAAATTCTCAAAAAGGCTTCTTCGGCACCCAGGTCAAATAAATCATCAGGAGTTTTGATTCCTGCTTCAATCAGTTTACCAGCAAGGACTTTCCCGATATTTGGCAAATCTGTCAGGCTTTTCATATTGTAAAAATTAATTCCGGATTTACAGAATATTTCAAAATCAGATTTTGAGTTTTGCTATTTGAGATTTGAATCTTGTGATTTGAATTTTGCGATTTGTTATTTGAGTTTTTCTTTAGAAGGTACTTCCATTCCAGCCCCACATCGCCCCTTCGGCATCCGAAAATTCGATATAGATACGACTTGCCGGGATGTCGGTTTCTTCGGTAAGAAACTCACAAAGCCTCCTGGATATCTCCTTTGTACGATTTCTGGGCAAGCCAATACTTTTAAGCTCGATATAAAAGAGCGGTTCGTTGGTTCCACCAAAAATCATATCCGGATTTTCCTCGAGCGAAACCATAATGTATTTCTCAGGCTTACCCAATATTTCGGCAAGAAGCGCTGATGTTTTTATTAACAGTTCATCTGTTTTTAAAAAACTTTCGTTGGATAAAATTTTAAGAACAGGCATAAAATTTAATCTTTTAAGAGTTTGTAATTTTTAAACCTACCGATTTCCCAACCTGTGCTGTTGTTGAGCCAGTTTAAAAAGCGGATGCGCAGCGAAGCTTTTACAAGTTCTGTCGGGTCAAATGAAAACTCCCAGTTCATGCGTTTGATGCGTTCCTCCATAACTTTTGGCGGCGTTCCCTCGTAGCGAATCAGGTTGTCGATGTTGGTATAATCAAATTCGTCAACCTTAGTAAATTTGGTTTCCATCCATTCGTCGTCGTGCCACATTTTGTTGAACGATTCAATTTTTTGCGCCATCACAGCCGGGTGTTTTACCCAGCCATAATGAAAACAGTCGGCATGAAGATCCTTAACGTGGAGCAATTTTCCGTTTTTCCTGAAACTCATCGCATCTTTCCACGAATGAATCCGTTTATCGTTTCTGATAACCCTGATCTCGTTTTTCCACCATTTGTGCGAATCGGCGATATAATCGAACGAACCAAAAAAATTGACGTACCTGAAGAGCAGTCCTTCAACCCTTTTATCGGCCAGGTATTTTTCCATACCGGCTTTAATTTTTGGCAATTCCTTTTCGTGAAAAACTTCGTCGGCCTGAACATAAATGGCCCAATCGCTGTCGGGTGAAATGGCGGCAAATGCTTTATCCGTTTCAACAGCAAGTACATAGCCACCTTCGCGCAATGAATCGTCCCAGATGGTTTCGATAATTTTAATTTTAGGCGAATCGATGGATTTGATGAGATCGAGTGTTCCATCTTCGGAATTTCCCACAGCCACAACAACTTCGTCGCATATAGGTAAAATCGAACGAATGGATTCGATGACGGGATAATCGAATTTTATAGCATTTCTGACAAACGTAAATCCTGAAACTTTCATTTATTTATTTTTTAGCCGGCAAATTTACACTAATATTCAAGAAAAAAGCCCTTGTGCAGCAATACATCAAGGGCAACTGTTAAGCACAAACGACTTGTTAAATTTCGTCAGCCAGTTCCAAAAAACGTTTGTACGGGATGGCCAGCATACTTCTGGCCTGCAAAGCCCCATTTGCCTGGCTGATCATCGAAACTTTGGCGGCTACTTCGGGATTTGGTGCGTCATAAATGTCAACAAAATCGTATTCACCAAGGATGGCATAGTGAGCCAGAAATTTAACTTCCGGGCACTTAACCTTGACCTGTTCGAGCCAACTCCGGCCCTGACGCTTCAGATTTTTCATGTCGTATGAAAGATCGGTAGATAATTTTGTGAAAAGCATGTAAGTCTGCATAATTCCTCCTCTTTTTAGTTTATGTTTCGATTTTGAAAATTAGTATTTTTTTTGAAAAACCACAAATAATATTTTTATTTTAATAAACTTTCGTGTTAGCCGGAAGTCAGATAAAGACAAGTTTATTCCGGAGTTTGTTCGGTCACAGTGATTTCCTTTTTATCATTATTGCCAAAAACGAGGCTAACTCCAAACCTGAGCACGTAAAAACTTGCTTTGGTAAACATCAAAGGTGCTATGGCATTTTCGTTGATCAGGTAAAACTGGACCGGCCCAAGGTTTGCCCCAAAACCAACTCCAAGGTTAAAATAATTCTGAGCTGAAGCCGTGTACGAAAACATCAGGTTAATATCACGGTTGAACTTACGCGTGTAGCCCAACGAAATCGAGGGCCAAACCAGCTCTTCAAGAAATTGGGTGCCAAAAACAAAACCAAACTGATCCTTTGGTGTAAGATTGTAATCGAGATTTAGCATTAAAGTAGAAGGTGTTTTTGACTTATAGGATTCTTCAGTTTCGATGATATCGAATTCATTCTGAATAGAATCCAGAATTTCGTTGACCTTATCCTGATCCAATTTGTCATCATTTAAAAAATCATCCAGATTGAAACCATCATAGACAAATGCTTTTGAAGGATCTTCGGTTTTAAATGATTTAAGATTTTCTTTCCATTTTATGGAGCCAAGATTTAACAAACTTGCCGAGGCGGTAAACTTTTCATTAATAATATACCTTCCTCCAAGGTCGATTGCAAAGCCGCTGTTACCTGTATTTGTAAATATTTCAGAGGGCTGGAGGTCATTACCATTATTCCCTGGAACAGAACTATAGATCGCAATATTCGACTTTGCAGTGATTGTAAAATCGTCGGGGTCGGTTTGTAAGGTTAAATCAATGTTTTTGGTATATAAATTTGCAATTCCCTGCAAATATTTAAGGTTTACCCCAACGTTAAGTTTCTGATCAATCTGCCTTGTAAACCCAAACGAATACTCCCGATAATAGGTAAGATTAAAAGCATTCCCGCCTAAATTAATGGTTTTCCCCTGATAGTAATCGCTGCCATTGCCATAAAGGACAAATCTGATCAATTCCTTGGTGATGGTCAGGTTGCTGTTGGCAATATCGGCGATCCGAAAATGGAAGTAATTGTTTTTTGACCTGAATCCAAAAGTCACCAATTCTTCGGTAAGATTTATGTTGGCAACATTTTTTTCATCCAGATTACTGAGCAGATAATCCCTGTCCAGGTAAAGAGAATCTCCCTTTTTCTGAAAAACATCCTCATAGTTAAAAGTATTCTCAAAGCCTGTTTTTACTGAAGAAAGAAAAGGTATTCCGATATAAAATTTGTATTGTGGATAGATGGCCGGGTTTACGATTCGTGCGTTTGGCAAAATTGGCAAAAAGTACATCGAACGGTCGGCCTGTGCAAATAATGCGGGCATAGCAAGTATGAGTAAAACACTAATAACCGCAAGCTTTTTTATGGTGTAAATTATTTTTATTTTCATGATAGCCTCCTAATTATTTACGATTTTAATGCCTGCAATTGTCCCGAGTTGAATCTGAATTGTATAATCGCTGTATATTTTTACCAATTGTTCGTTGGTTGTAGAAAGCCCTGCCCTGAGAATCATTTTTTTTGCATCCAGAATGTTTTTTATCCTGTCGCTGGTAAGATTGGCATCAGTCATTTTGTGTACTGTTGAAGTAACCCTGTATTCAGGCGGACCACCAACGGGGGCTCCCTGCATAATTGTCTGATCGGGATCGGTGATTAACGAGTCGAGTACATGATAATATTTATCGGCAAAATACACCTGAATACTGGCATTTAACGGGAAGCCGTTGGTTGTGTTTATTCTGAAAAGCAAATGATCAATATTCTCAATATTTTTATCGAATTCAAAATCAACGGTATCTTCGATAATAAACTTACTTACTGAAGCAAAAATCTGAAATTCAACCGCCAGTTGCATCGAAATCCGGCTGGTATCGATCACGAAATTCGAGGATAAACTATCGCCTTCAGCATTTGTAATACCAACGAACTTGTAAAATAATTTTTCAGGAGCAATATTAAATGCTTCATCAAGATTATTATTTTCAAAGTCGATGTGAGTTTCGACGGTTTCTCCAACCTGGGTAATATCCGGACTCTGGATAGTCAACAAATTGGGAACTCCTGCTCCGTTAAAATAAATATCAACAATATTCGGCTCATTCACCGGGGAGTACGCATAAAAGTACTCTGTTCCAAAAGTTACCGGCATTCCGATCGAGCTTTTAACGTCAACAATTAAATCAATCGCATCCGGACCAACCTCAATTCCCCCACCAATCGTTTTTGAGAATAAAGTAATTGGCAGCGAATCGGTTAGCGAAAAATTATAAGCACCAAGATACCCAAACAAAGATTCAAATTCGAGATCAGAAAAACTTCCTGTTACGCTAAAATTATAAGGCGATTGATCTGGATTATTGTCGCCAACAATCTTTAATGTGCACTCCAGGGTAATCTGGTTTTTGGTTGAGTATGAGGTATTATTAAAAATGAACTTGTAATCACTGATTGGAACGCTCAAATCGTAAGATACATTTGTTTGCTGACCACCGGGATTGTTGAGCGAAACTACCATTACCAAAGCTTCGCCGGTAGCCGAATGAATGATTTCGGGAATTTTAACCGTCAGCTCAGTAACATCCCTGTTTAGGTTTGTTTGTCCGGCCAACTGCAGGACGCCTTTTTTAAGGATCAAACTGTCCAGCCTTTGCTCTGGAGAACCAGCCATAATGGTAATTGGAAATTCAAGCATAATTTCGAATGATGATCCGGGAGGCAAAGGTGGCGCAATAAAAGGGCTTTGATAATTAAAAAACTGATCTGGGATGTTGATAATATCCTCAAATCTGGATGAGTACATTTCGTCAGAAGTATAGACCAGGCTTATCGAGTTGTCGGGATTTGTCTGGACATACTCAATGGCCGAATCGCCAAAAAAATCTCCGATAGCATAGGTTGAATTAATCAGCGGAATAGCAAATTCCGGGTTCCAATCCGGGGTAATTACTTTATCAAAATTGAAGTCATCCGCCAGCTTGCCGCAAGAGACAACAAAAAATGTGACTACTAAAACCAAAAAAGCCATCGAAAAAAGGCTCCTTAATTTTCTGCAAAAATTGAAGTGTGATTTTTTCATTCGATTGATTTTTGTGGAATCTCATGATTCCGGTTACAAAAATCAAAAGTAATAAGGATAGCCGTAACTATTATCAATGTTTGTAATAATTATTTTATCTGAGCAACCATCATCATCAACATCAACAAACTCGCCATTGAGCATCACAACTTCCACGGAATCGTCAAGGCTTATCTCAAAATAGCCTTTATTGATGGGGTTAAAACACGAAAACTGTATAGTCCAGTCTTCGGTAATTGTTACCTCCAAAACCGAAACAGGAGTAACGGAACCCTCATACCCATAATAAAGTGCTGAAGCGCCGCCGGGCATAACAAAAACATGATTTATCGTGTTGTAGGGTTTATCGTAGCCGCTTTTCCAGAATAAATCGCGCTGGGCCGACAATGTCAATGTTTTGCTGTTGCTCAAATAGAAAGAAACCTCTATGGCAATTTCGTACTTCAACTGTCCGACAACAATTTCGCCTGTATTTTTATAGGAAAACTGTCCTTTTAAAAGCAAACTGTCGGCCCTGTAATTCTCGAAATTTGCTGTAAAAACAGCGTCGGGCTGGTCGAATGAATTCGATAAAACAGCCGAAATCTGTCCTTGCCTGAATTTTCCATCCGGGCAATTTTTTCCATCAGGCCCAAAATCAAAAATAAACTCAGCGTAAGCCGGACCGCTGTTTTGAATAAACTCAACATGGGCACTGTCGATGGTTGCTTCCCCGGTATTTACGAGGGTAGTATCGTGCAAAGCCTTGTGAAAAAGCACAAACAAATCCGCCATATTATCTTCCGCGCTGGCATATCCGGCAGTAATTTTTGCCTGCTCCACAAAATCACTGGTATCCTCCTTTTCGCAGGAAACAATGCTGAAGGCTACCAAAAAAATGAGCAACAATAATCGTCTGAAATTCTTTATTATGGGCATTCTTAATCTATTTTAGATAAATTTTAACGCATTAATCTTTCAAATATTCCAACAGTCACAAAAATAACAATATCCACAGATTGTTTCTGAATTTAATCGGTCGCTCACATTTCGTGCAGATTTATTGCTAAAAAACC
>CAYOWJ010000113.1:6484-11138 GCA_964407625.1 uncultured Lentimicrobiaceae bacterium | reverse complement strand
ACAAAACAAAATGCACCGATTGTTGTTCCTTAGTCAAAAATCAAAAATATGAAAGGTATTCAGATAGTCATCTTCTTCGGGGTATTTTTTACCCTCTTCGGACTTTTAAATTATTATATTTTCATCCGCGGCTGGCAGGCACTTAATAATTTTGCCCCTAAACCATTGCTCATTGTTTATGTAATTGCATTTCTCTTCTTTTCGCTGGCCTATATTTTTGGTCGCTTTACCGCCAAAATTCTCCCAATCTCCGTTTCCGATTTTCTCGCCTTTTACGGAGGTCTTTGGTTTGCCGCCATGCTCTATTTTATATTGTTCATCCTCCTTTTCGACATCATCAGGCTTGTTGCAGGAAGCTTTTCGCTCTATCCGGCCATTGTCACTGCCAACTGGGCCATTGTAAAAGCAGCTTCTTTCGCTGTCGCGACGATTGTAACCATAATTTTGATGGTTGTAGGAAACCACAACGCCAATAATCTAAAAGTAACCGAAGTTGTAATTGATGTAGATAAACAAGTACCCGGCCTCAGCGAATTAAACATCGCCTTCGCCTCCGATATCCACCTCGGACACATCATTGATCAGGAGCATCTCACCAAGATCATCACCCAAATCCAAAAACTCAAGCCCGACATCATCCTTTTCCCCGGCGATTTAGTTGATGAAGAACTACAACCCGTCATTCAAAAGAACCTCGGGAAGCTTTTCACAACTTTATCGGCCCCTTACGGCATTTATGCCGTTACCGGAAACCACGAATACATTGGCGGAGTAAACGCAGCAGTAAATTATCTCAGCAAATTCAATATCCGCTTCCTCCGCGACACCACCATACTCATCAACAACGCCTTTTACCTAGCTGGCCGCGAAGATTTAAGCATGAACGGCTTCACCGGCACCAAACGTAAATCCTTACAGGAACTTCTCGGCAAAACCGATACAACCCTTCCCGTCATTCTCATGGATCATCAGCCCATCAACCTCGCCGAAGCTATCCAAAACAAAGTTGATTTACAGATTTCGGGGCACACCCATCACGGTCAGATGTGGCCATTAAACTACGCCACCGAACGACTTTTTAAATTAAGCTGGGGATATAAGAAAATCGAAAACTCACACTTTTATGTATCATCAGGCGCCGGTACCTGGGGGCCGCATGTCCGCATCGGCAACCATCCCGAAATCGTTCATATTAAGATGCGGTTTCTCCAATAGCCCAAAGATTTACTCTATTCAAAAGCCACTAAACCTACCAGTCCCGATAGCTATCGGGATAAAACTGTGAGGTTTCCTAAACCTATGAGCTTTCGTTTCGCATCAAAAAAACCTTTGTTATTTTTCTAAAAAACCTTTCAGCCGGACGAAATAAAGTATGTAACTTTGTCCACTTCAAAAAAAGTCGAAAAATGACACATAAAAAAGCAAACATTCAGGAATTAGAACAGGTTGTCATTCGCCTTTCAGGCGATTCAGGCGACGGCATGCAGCTTATCGGAACTTTGTTTTCAGATACGGCAGCATTTTCAGGCAACGACCTTGCCACTTTCCCCGATTTTCCGGCCGAAATTCGAGCTCCACTCAATACAGCAGCAGGTGTTTCGGGTTATCAGCTTCATTTTGGCAAAAAAGTTCATACTTCAGGTGATCTTTCCGATGTCCTGGTTGCTATGAATCCTGCTTCATTAAAAACGAATCTGAAATGGGCCAAAAAAGGCGCTACCATTATTGCCGATGAAGATAACTTTAATGATAAAGCCATCGAAAAAGCCGGTTATCTCAGCAATCCACTCATCGATGGCAGTCTCGCAGGATACACGCTGATAAAAGCGCCCATGCAAAAAATTGCTCAGGAAACCCTGCGCGAACTAAAGCTCGATCAGAAGTCGGTAAACCGCACCAAAAATATGTTTGCACTTGGTATTTTATACTATCTTTTTGATAAACCTACAAAATTTACGCTTAAATTTCTTGAGAAGAAGTTTGCGAAGAACCCTGTTGTTGCCGAAGCAAATAAACTCATTCTTCAGGCCGGTTTTCACTTTGCCGATACCATCGAAGCAATCCCTTCCACGGTTGTCAGCAAATCGATTTTGCCTAAAGGACGCTATCGCAATATTACCGGAAACATCGCTACTGCCTGGGGCTTAATGGCCGCTTCTGAAAAATCAGGACGCCCTTTATTCCTCGGGTCTTATCCAATCACCCCCGCCACCGAAATTCTGATGGAATTAGCCAAGCACCGCAATCTTGGCGTTAAAACCTTCCAGGCCGAAGATGAAATTGCAGGTGTTACCTCTTCGATAGGGGCAAGTTTTGCCGGCGCATTGGCTTGCACAACAACATCAGGACCTGGCTTATCCTTAAAACTCGAAGCCCTCGGACTTGCAGTAATGACCGAATTGCCACTAGTAGTTGTTAATGTTCAACGTGGCGGCCCATCAACCGGCTTGCCAACCAAATCGGAACAAGCCGACCTTTTGCAGGCTCTTTTTGGCCGCAATGGCGAAGCACCGATGATTATCATTGCTGCATCATCACCGGTTGATTGTTTTTACGCAGCATTCGAAACAGCGAAATATTCGCTCGAACACATGACTCCTGCAATTTTACTTACTGATGGGTACATCGGTTTTGGTTCAGAATTATTTATGATTCCAAAAATGAGCGATTTGCCCGAAATTCATCCTCCGATTGCAGAGGCAAATTCGGCATATAAACCTTACGCCCGTGATCCTGAAACACTGGTTCGTCAATGGGCAATTCCGGGAACCGAGGGTTTACGCCACCGCATCGGAGGTTTGGAAAAAACAGATATCGAAGGCCAGGTTTCAACCGATCCGCTGAACCATGAAAAAATGGTGAAGTATCGTGCAGAGAAAGTTCAACGTATTGCCAAACGTCTTCCGCTGCAGGAAATTTTTGGAGAAAATGAAGGCGATTTACTTGTGGTAAGCTGGGGAGGCACAAAAGGTGCTTTGTACAGTGCAGTTGAGACCATGCGTAAAGAAGGTAAAAAAGTAAGCCACGCACATTTCAGATACATAAATCCTTTACCATCAAATACCAAAGAGGTACTTTCAGGCTATAAAAAAGTTGTAGTTTGCGAATTAAACAGTGGACAATTTGTTCAGTATTTAAGGATGAATTTCCCTGAAATACCTTATCTGCAATATAATAAAGTGCAAGGATTACCATTTACTGTTGCTGAGTTAGTGAATAATTTTAACAATATCCTGAAGGAGATATAATTATGGAACCGATTATCAATACAATAGAGCGATCGGCAGTTAAATTAACTGTTGAGGATTTTAAGAGTGATCAGATGGTTAAATGGTGCCCGGGTTGTGGTGACCATGCCATTTTAAGAGCTGTCGAAAAAGTACTTCCTGAAATTGGATACAAAAAGGAAAATTTTGCATTTATCTCCGGAATCGGATGTTCATCACGGTTCCCTTATTACGTTCAAACATACGGCTTTCACAGCATCCATGGCCGTGCAACGGCAATTGCTTCAGGCGTTAAAATTGCAAGCCCAGGATTAAGTGTCTGGATTGTAACAGGCGACGGTGACTCGATGGCAATTGGTGGAAATCATTTTATCCATCTAATCCGCCGAAACATTGACGTTAATTTGTTGCTTTTTAATAATCAGATTTACGGATTAACCAAAGGCCAGTATTCACCAACTTCTCCGCTTGGATCTCATACCAAAACTTCACCTTACGGAACTATTGAACATCCTTTTAACCCGGGTGAACTGGTGCTTGGTGCACAGGGAACGTTTTTTGCCAGAGGCGTAGATGTTAATCCAAAACTCATGACCGAAATCATGTTTGAAGCTGCAAAACATGATGGTACTTCTGTTGTTGAAGTATTACAAAACTGTGTGATCTTTAATGAAGGCGCCTATAACATGCTTACCGATAAAGAAAACCGGGAGGACCGACTACTGATTCTACGACATGGTGAACCGATGATATTTGGCAAAAACCGTGATAAAGGAATACGGTTAAACGGAACCCGGCTTGAGGTTGTTAATATAGGTGAAAACGGCATCACTGAAAAGGATTTGCTGGTTCACGACCAACACTCAAAGGATCCTGGTATTCACCTGATGCTTGCAAAAATGTCGTACCCCGAATTCCCTGTTGCAATGGGCGTAATTCGTTCGGCCAAATCCGAAACTTATGATGATTTAATGGAGCAACAGATTACCGAGATCAAAGCTAAAAGCAAGATCAAATGTATGGACGACCTCCTCAACAGCGGAGAAACCTGGTTTGTGGAATAGAGCAAACTTTCTGATATTAAAAAACCGCAAATTGCATTAAGCTTTTGCGGTTTTCTTTTTTTTCATGACAACTGTTTACAGCAAATATTTCAATGTTATTGCAAGCTTTGGGCCATTTAACGAAATGGTTTCGGTAATGATTTTAGTATCGTCCGGGTTATCAGGATTTTCTATTTTAAAATCCTGCTTGTAATTACCCAATTTGTATTGAAATTCAAAATCAACAGCAAATTGAGCGGATAATTTGGTTTCAAATCCAGCAATAAAACGCCCCATCATTGTTTTCCCCCATTGAGGTTCGGGGTCATCATTCAGGTCAAAAACCATCTTATTTTGCAGGAATAAAAATTCGCCACCTGCCCC
>CAYOWJ010000113.1:1223-6384 GCA_964407625.1 uncultured Lentimicrobiaceae bacterium | reverse complement strand
TGGATTATACCAACCTACCGAAAGTCCGGTACTATAGAGTTTAAAATTCCCTGAAGTAGTATTTTCTTGTTGTGAGTATGAAAATTTGGCTCCAAAGCCTAAAAATAAAAGTAAGATAAGAAAACGTAAATATCTGGTAAGTAAATTCATCATGATTTCCTAAATGTAATTAAGAATTAAAAGCAAAAATATTGATTAATTATTGCAGCCTGCAAATTTTTAGCAAATAAAAAAGCATGAAACTGTTTGAGTCAATTTCATGCTTTTCAAGTCTTAACTTATGATTGATTATTTTACACCACCCTGATCGTGGCAATACCATTCGTCAACCATCCACTGGAATTTTTTGGTAGGAACCTGAATGTTTCCCATCAGCTGACCAGTATAATCATAAACGCTGTAATCAATCAACTGGCAACGGGCATAAAGTTGCTGTGCCCATTGGAAATGTGGTCCTACACATCTTGTATCTTTAACTTTAAGATTAATTGAATAACCTAAAGAAATTAATTCATTAATTAATGAAGAAGGAGCTACAGTAAAAATGTATGTTCCGCATGCGCCTGCACTACATACTTCTGATTCGCTGACAAATGACCACGGTGCCCATGAAGTACCGTTTTTCACAAGTCTGTATCCTGTGAAGGTGTACCAGGCAGAAAAATGAGGCATTTCAAATGATGCTACATTTCTTTCGGCATTTAAAGTTCCCTCAATTGATTCCCATGAATTTGTCTGAGCATCGAATGAGCCAAAAAATATTTTTCCACCATCAAGTACGCTTTTTACATTGATCGGGATATTAATGGTTGGTTTCAAATTTTGTGGGAAAGTAAGATCTGGTGAGAAATCATATCCATTAATTAAAACTCTTTCGCCAAGAACTTTCAGGTCACCATTTTTATAAGGTGGTTGAATAAATGAAACAACAACATTTTGATCATTTGATATTGCACCATAGGGAAATTGGATGGTTGTATTCTGTGCAAGATCACTTGCAACAGTTATTACAGTTCCCTGTGGAGTAACAAGAGTTGCATTTCCTTTTTTGTTAAGGTAAAAATCCTGCTGAGTAATTACTGCTGAAATATTTTCTTCAACAACTTCTTCAACTTCAACAATTTCATTTACTGCAAGATAACCGTCTTTTGAAGCGGTTATAACATAGTTACCTTCCATTGTTTGGTCAATGTTAAGAGTTCCACTTTCATTGGTGAAATCCTTTGTGGTTCCATCAGGAAAAATTATTTTCACACTGTACCCTTGAAGAATACTTCCGTTGTCGCTATCATAAACCGTAAGCTTTAACTGACTTGTGACAAACGGGGTTGGCTCTGGCATTTCCGAAGGCCCAACATTCTTACACTGGTTAAATCCAAAAACCAAAACACCAGCAAGAATCAACAGGGCAAAAAACCGCGAATAGTTTTTGTTTTTCATATTTACTCCTTGTTTAATTAATTGTCTAAAAATTTCGTGTTCAAAATTAATAATATTTTTTAATCTCAAATAAAATATTTCTTTTTAAAAAGTCAGGATTATATTCTGACATTAACTTAAATAATTCATTTTCTGTATTGTACATAGTGCCTGAAGTTGGGTACCCTTTTGCCCGGTATTCATAAGAAAATTTCTCAGCAGGCCGAACCCTTAAATATTTTGGCCTTGTGTATTTTCGTGGTGGAATTGGAATTGAAAAGTTAAACCCACCATTTAAATCTGATTCGGTAGCCAGAACAAAAAAACCGATGGTAACTTCTCTGAACTGTCTCAATAAATCACATCTTACACCTAATTCGTTGTATAAAAAATTTCCAGCCTGAACTCGCCCTGTCAAATCATAAGGTTCGTATCGATAATCAGCAGATAATAGTGCAGTCAGATAATTTTCATCAACAAGATAATCAGTTGCTACGCCAGTGTAAGAATAATCAGTGGTGTAGCCAACATTTGCACCTATCGACAACCGGCCATTGGAGAAATATTTTTTCAACTCAAAATTTCCGCCTGCCCGATTTTTATCAAAACATCCAACTGTAACATCAAAAAAAACATCATCTTTTAATCGAACAATTTGGTTAAGTGCAATTAATCCCGGCCTTACCAAATCACCTTCTTCATCTAAATCGTTGTAAACAGGAACTATAAGCTGAGCCTTGAAAGATAAGCCTTTACTCAACGACATATTGTACTCCGGAATCAGGTTTATGCTCGATTCGACAGGATGTGTAAACTTTCCGAATTGTGCTCTGAATTGCGGAATAATAACAATATCAGACTTGTAGTTAGATGAATTAAGCCGTTCGGCAGATTTTATTTCTCCCCACACTGATTCAAACTCCAAAGTTATATTAATGCTATCAGAAAACGAGATGTCATCACTTTCTGGTTTTACAAAATTTTGATAATCTTTTAAAACCAGATTTACCATTACCATCGGAACCTTTTGATGTAAGAGAATCAGATAAATTTCAGCATTTTCTTTTAAGCAACCTGAATTGGAGATGGTTTTTAAAACTTCTGCCAATCCTCTGGCCTGGGACCTGTATCTTCTGTTTTCAAAAGCAATAATTAATTTTGATTCATCAACGACTGCTCTTACATTTTCAAATCCACCATCCGAAATAAGCCTGGAAATCGAATCACTCGTGTTAGTCTCCTGGGCAAGAGTATGATATTGAATACCAGACACCAATAACAAAAAATGACAAAGAACGATAATTCTACGCTTCAAAAAGTTACTCCTCCCGGCAAAAATCTTAACCAATTATTATTGACTTTAAATTCAAGAAATTATTACTTTAACAAGCGATAGAATTTGCAAACCTACAACAAAAACAATAAAACTCCAAATGAATTAACAGATTTTGTAACAATGATTAACGATTAAATAATTTATAATTGCCCTGACTATTTTAGTCCTGGGTATTTTTTTTACAAAACCATAACCCAAACTCATGAGAATAATCATACAATCATCCAAAGTGTAACAATCTTTTTTACTTTTGGACTCTAAAAATTTGGTTCCCGTTATCTGGCATAGATTTATGTGCTTTTATAGCTTTTCATTAATTGATTATAAAAAATTCACAAATTGGCAAACAGTTCCATTCCATCACAGAAGACTAAAAATAGTCAGGGCAATAACAAGGTTCCAGGACACTATTTGATTGCATTGCTTTTAATTCTCTTCATAGTCTCGCTTTTGACGGTCATCAGCCATTACGATTTTATCAAATTAAATAATGTGTTTTTGATGATCATGAGATGGATTGCAATCACCGGAATTATCGGGTATGCGATGTACAAGAAATCGCTTACTACCTGGATTCTTATTTCGATGATTGTCGGTGCTGAATTTGGCCATGATATGCCTGATATCGCGGTAAACATGCAGGTGATCAGTAAAATTTTCCTTCGACTGATTAAAACAATTATTGCACCACTGCTTTTTGCGACCATTGTTGTAGGAATTGCCGGGCATTCCAATTTAAAACAGGTAGGCAGGATGGGCTGGAAGTCGCTGGTTTATTTTGAAATTGTTTCGACACTGGCGCTATTTATCGGATTGATTGCGATAAATGTGAGCAAAGCTGGTGTGGGCGTTCAGGTACCGGAGGCTGTAAGTCATTCCGATATTCCGCAAGTAGAAGCACTCACCGGCAGCGAAATCATACTTCATGTCTTCCCTGAAAACATTGCCAGGTCCATTTACGAAGGACAGGTACTCCAGATTGTGGTTTTTAGTTTATTGTTTGGGATTGCGGTTGCAATGCTTAAAGAAAAATTCAGGAAACCAATGCTCGTTTTTACAGAAGCACTCGCCGAAACAATGTTTAAATTCACCGAGATTATCATGTACTTTGCGCCTTTTGCAGTGTTTGCGGCCATCGCCTACAGCATCGGGCACATGGGACTCGAAATCTTAGTAAACCTTTTTAAACTCCTTGCCACTCTCTATGTTTCATTAATCGTATTTCTTGTTGGCATTTTGCTGCCCGTTGCACTGCTTTTCAGGATTCCTGTCAGGAAATTTATCAAAGCCATTTCCGAGCCAGTGACCATTGCTTTTGCAACTACAAGTTCCGAGTCGGCCTTACCAGTGGCGATGGAACGTATGGAAGAATTTGGAGTTCCCCGAAAAATCGTTGCGTTCGTAATGCCGACAGGCTACAGTTTTAATCTCGATGGAACAACGCTTTATCTTTCACTGGCAACGATATTTGTGGCTCAGGTTTGTGGAATTCACCTTTCGTTCGACAGGCAATTGCTCATTGTTTTCACGCTGATGCTCACCAGTAAAGGTGTTGCAGGGGTCCCCCGCGCTTCGTTGGTGATACTTTTAGGAACTGCTGCCAGTTTTGGACTTCCGGCCTGGCCCATTTACATTATTCTTGGTATTGATGAACTGATGGATATGGCCAGAACTTCGGTAAATGTGATCGGAAATTGCCTTGCCACAGCTGTGATTGCCCGCTGGGAAGGTGAGTTCAACCCTGATGCGGAGCCTGTGAACAGGGATTAAAGGATTTTTAAAATTTTGCACTTCATTATTTGCTAAAAAAAATTATTCGATGTTGCGCTGCAAATTTAACCTGATTAGAAATTTGTTTTATGTGCTAGTGTTCTTTTTACTCCCAGTTTCCGGAAGGTGCCAGATATCGGCGATTACGCAATTTGGCGATAAAGTGATTCTATTTGACGACTTCACCTGGAGTTATTCCGGTGAGGAATATCAAAGTTCAAAAATTCAGATAAAAGAAATCGAAATTGATACCCTCGGGATGCTGACTGTTATATTTTGGTCGGCAGGTAATTCGATGGTCTTTTACGACGGGAAGATTTTCTCGAACAATCTTCAGTCAACTGAAATTCGTTACAACGAAAACAGTTTTTTCAAGAAAAGTGTTGGAAAAATCAAACAAATCAGCACCGAATCCGAGGTCATCAAATTCGACTACCACGAAAACTTCATTTTCGGAAAAAGTGAAGGGAAGATCAAACAAATCTCCATTGGCGATAAAACTATAAACTTCGACTATCACCAGAACAGCTTTTTCACTAAAAGTGAAGGCAAAATCAAGGAAATCAGTTCCGGTTCGGAAAAAGTTACCTTCGAATATTTCGAAAACAGCATTTACAGCGGCATCGAAGGAAAACT
>CAYOWJ010000113.1:0-1123 GCA_964407625.1 uncultured Lentimicrobiaceae bacterium | reverse complement strand
GATTTTGGGTCGGGATGGCGAGATTCGAACTCGCGGCCTCTTCGTCCCGAACGAAGCGCGCTACCGGGCTGCGCTACATCCCGAAAAACAGGCTGCAAAGATATAATTTCTTTTTTACGAAAACCGGAATGACATTCCTAAGTTTTCGTTTTTTTTGTCCTAAAAAATAAATGTTTGAACATTTTAGCCGTTTCGATTGCTTATCATTTACAGATAAAATAAACTGCTATATGAAAATTGCCAACAACATCACCGACCTGATCGGGAATACACCGCTGATCAGATTAAACACATTCAGCAAGGAAACAGGGGCAACTCTTCTTGCCAAGCTGGAATATCAGAATCCGGGAGGCTCGGTAAAGGACAGGCTTGCCTGGGCCATGATACGCGATGCCGAAATTCAGGGAAAAATCACCCGGGACACCGTAATTATTGAGCCAACCAGTGGTAACACCGGGATTGGCCTTGCCATGGTTTGTGCAGCAAGAGGCTACAAACTTATCGTTACCATGCCCGAAAATGCTTCACTCGAACGCCGCAAGCTGATCCGTGCTTATGGTAGTGAAGTCTTGCTTTCGCCTGCCGAAACTGGGATGACCGGTGCCATTAAACTGGCTGTTGAGTTAAGCGGGAAGTATCCTAAAAGCTTTATCCCACAGCAATTTAAAAATTTATCAAATGCTGAAATGCACCGCCTGACTACCGGACCGGAAATTTGGCGGGACACCGATGGAGAAGTCGATATTTTTGTTTCGGGGGTAGGAACCGGCGGAACAATAACCGGAACAGGCGAATATCTTAAATCGAAAAATCCTGATTTGTATGTTGTGGCCGTTGAGCCTTCAGCTTCGCCTGTTATTTCAGGCGGAAATCCTGGAAAGCATAAAATTGCCGGGATAGGTGCCGGCTTTATTCCTGATGTTTTAAACCGGGAAATTATTGATGAAATCGTTACCGTTTCGGATGAGGATGCCTTTGAAACAGCCCGCCTGATGACAACAAAGGAGGGTGTTTTTGCAGGAATTTCGAGTGGAGCCATCTTGTGGGCGGCCATGCAGGTTGCAAAACGTCCGGAAAACCAGGGGAAAATTATAGTCCTGATAACCTGCGACACCGGCGAGCG
>CAYOWJ010000112.1:1346-11172 GCA_964407625.1 uncultured Lentimicrobiaceae bacterium | reverse complement strand
AATCCGGCATCACTATTATCGCTTTTGATAGTCCGGATCCATCTCAGGTTTGCGTATTCCGGCGACTTCATTGGCCATCAGCACGAAAACATTCCAGCACAGCCCTTTTGTCGAAACCCACCAGGAATCCGTGCTGGTCCATTTGGTTGGGATGAATTCCTTGCTGAAAGGCCATTCCGGGTTCAGGTTAATCTCAGCCCAGATCCGGTTTTCCATCAGTTTTTCGGCTTTTTCCCAACCATGCTTCAAACCAACCACGTAGGCGCAATATTCAGCCCGCATCCAGCTTCCTCCGTTATAATAATAGCCGTCATTCTGACCATTGCTATAATTGGCTTCGCCGAATTTTTCAAAAGGCTGGTAATCGCCGGAAAGATAGGCAAATCCATCTTTGTCTTTTGTAAGCCGCACACAAATAGGCGCAGTGGTGCCTGATTCCGGATGAGGCGAATCGGTCACTTTGTTGAGAACAGGTATTTGTTCCAGGTGGTTGATGACCATTTCATCCGTCAGCATTGGCCGTTTGAACAACCAAAGTGAGAAGAATTCTGGTTCCAGATCGGTGAGCGTGATGATGTCAGGATAATTCCTGTCGAAAAGGAGATGTTTCCGTTGCGGGTCATAAAAATTCCGGTATTCCTTTTCTGCTTTTTCGATATAGGCTTCCGTTACATCAAATCCGAGTTCCTTTATCGTCCGCAGCGCGATGACCAACATTCCCTGGTTTACGGCAAGGCGATCGGTTTTAGGGTTGAAATCAACAATATCAACCTGGCTGAGTGAGAAGTGCGAACGGCAGATGCCGTCGTGTTGGGCGTCGAATTCATTCAAAACATAGCTGACGGCTTTTTTTATCTTATCCTGAGGCAGACTTACCCCAAAGCGGCGTTTGTTCAGCATCGCCCAGATTAGCCATTCGATGGTGGCTTCGTTGTCTTTGGCTTCGATGCTTCCCATGTACGGCGTGATAATGGTGCCAATTCCACCCTGTGGCGTTTGCGTCTTGCCCCATTGTTCCCAGATGGCAAGGTTCAAATCCTTGTTATAGGTGGAAACCGTGGAGAAAAACGAATCCCGGTTGTACATATCTGGCGAATAATTCATGTTTGGCACATTAAAGGGGGTCATATCATGCACGGAAGTTATCCATGTGAGCATATTGAAATTGGCGTACAGCATTTTCTCGATCTGTGTTCCATCAAAGCCTTTGCCCTCAGCCAGCCGGGTTTGCGCCGAAATCATAAAATCCTTGTGGTTTGTGTAAGGCTCAACAAAAATGTAGGTTGTTTTTTCGATGGATTTCCCCATCGGAAGCAGGTTGTATGCTTCTTTTTGCGGCTGATGCTCTGTGAATTGAAGGTCTTTTATCTGCAACCAGGATTCCTTGCCCGATTGTGTGCCGATGAACATGGTTACCGAATCATTCCCGATATAGGGAACCAGGATGCTGCCTTTAAAAAGCGTCCATTCCTGTTCGTTTGCCGGGAAATTATCGATGTATTTTACGCCTTCCTCGAGTTCAGTGGTTTTTATGCCGTTGCGCACCCTGAAAAGTTTAAGCGCTAGTGGAGTGTTTCCTTTACACAGGAAAGAGATGGTGTAAATTTTCTGATCTTTAAATGGGGCGATGAATTCGATACCTGCCCTGCCGCCGGGATGACAGACCAACGAAATCAGTGTATCATTTTTTAAAACTTCAACATTCCCATCTTTCTGATAGTTGCTGCCGGCGTCAACAATATGCGTGGTTCCCGCATCCAGGTTGTACATTTCACCAAAGGTCTGACGGACATAATTGTTTTTCTGAGCCTGCTCTTCCGGGGTTGATACGGAATATAATTCGGGATCAGGAAGTATCCGCATGCCCACAAAACCACCTCCCCTTCCACTGAAACGGCGGCGGGTGGTGCGTGTAAACTGGTTCAGGTAGCCGGCATCCGTTAAAAAACCAACTACGGTATTTTCCGGAGTAACCCAACCTGCGGCGGGATACATTTCATGTACAAAACCTCCCGGAAAGTTGTCGTGCTCGAAAGTTAAAAATTTGAGCGGCTTTTGCGGCGGGCGGGCAGTTTCGTCTAAAATATAATACAAATCAGTCATTGATGGTTGAAAGAGTTGAACCGTCTTTTTCACCACGTTCTGGTTTACAATCTCATAACTGACGGTTACGGATAAATTTGCATCAAATTCGGTTAAATATGAATTGCGGGTGAGCATGATTTTCTCATCATCACCTGTCCAGGCTTCTCCTTTCCATGCCCCGATTTGTGCTGTTGTACTGCCATCGGTATTAAAAAACCGTATAGAAAATTCTTCGGTGCTGGTGACTAATAATCGGTTGTCATCAAACAATTCGACATGGAATCCTTCAAGGCTGTCTTCGTCGACACGGAGGTTGAGCTTCTGGCTTTTAGCAGAGAAACCAATACAAAAAACCACCAAAATAATCGAAACAAATCTAAATTTAACCATGATTACTTTAAGCTTGATGGAAACCCAAATCTTTCCAAAATTAATATTACGGTGCTCTGCACCTTTGTAATGATATACAAGAGATTTTCCTATCAATATTCCGGTGCTCTGCACCTTAAAGACAAGTGCTGCCATTGGCGGTACGAAATAATGATAGTTATCAAGTTATCATTAGAATAATTTCGGCGCTCGGCTCCTAAAATATTCTTTAACCTTATGGTTGGCAGTGCTTTTCAGCAGCAACTAATCAGCCCCGATTTACCATTTGGGAAAATCAGAGTTTCATCCATTCTTAATAAAAAGGAAGGCTCAATTTCCTGCTGAAAATTCAGCAGGAACTATTGAGCCTATCCAACTTAACTAACTATTAAAAAACCAAACCAACCAATTACGGTTTTTCGTTATTGTAGAGTTTCGAAACCTGACCATCAGTGAGGGCGATGTTGTAAATTTTAAATTCATCCATAGCGCCAACAAAATGATCCCATGCATCAGGAGTTTCTGACCAGTTCCAGGTCCAGGCAGCTTTTGCTTCGGCATACGTGGTACACGAACCAACCAGGATAGGCAATAAAGTAGCATAAGGTGCTGGTGTTCCAGACAAATTAGGTTTGTCAACCGTTGTCCAATGCATTGTATTTATGCCATTAACATACATATCAAGTGTTTCGGCAACAAGATCCATACTTATGGCAATGTGTGTCCATTCGCCATTTGGAGCCGAGAAATCATGCTGGTTGTCAGCATCTGTCCATCCTGCTGAAGTGTGAACAGTATAAAATGGTTTGTTTTGCTCCTGAATCTGGAATTTCCAGGTATTCCAGTAATTATAAGAAACGATATAATTTCCTGGTCGTGTTGAGTCTGGTTTTACCCAAACAGCAACTGACATTTTGTTGATCAGGAAATCGGCAGCATTGTAACCATTAATTTCGAGGTGCGAGCCTCTGTTGAAATACATGGCTTTACCGCTTATCCCATCAATAAATGAAGGAATATGTGTGTCGGTTCCAAAAATTTCGGAAGGACCGGGTGTTAAAAGAGCAGTTAAGGTTTTACCTTCTGTGGTCAGTTGTGTTCCTGTGCCTTCGTCAAAACTTAAACCGATCAGCAATGCTGATGCAGGAATAATATCATATTCAGCAGCACTGAAAGTTTCGGTTGCCTGTGATAATTGTACAATCAGGTTGTTAACTTGTACCTGTGTAAGCAAAGTAGCAGCAGCCGTTTTCACGGTTTCTACTGTTGATTTGTAAGTGTCGATGGCCGATTGTGGATAATCGGCTGTAGTTGCAGCATTAGCAAGCGCATCAGCCTCGGTAATTAAGGCGTTAAGCTGAACGTAAGCATCGGTACCATAAGAAGCAAGTGTGTCCATGGCAGTGTTTAACTGTGTAACCAGGTCATCAACTTGTCCCTGTGTGAGTGTAGCAACAGAAGCAGTTTTAACAGTTTGCAATGTTGCTTTGAATTCGTCAATTGCTGTTTGCGGATAAGCAGCAGTGGTTGCCGCATTTGCAATTACATCAGCTTCCGAAATTAATACATTGAGCGCAGTTTTGTCGCCCTCATCATCATCCTTTTTGCACGATCCAATAATCATGGCCGAGCTTACTAAAAGCATAAGCAGCAGCATGTGCAGTTTTGTCAGATTTTTCATTTTGGTGAAGATTTGGTTAATTATTATTTTATTTCTGTACGCACATGTTACATACGTTTAATTTATTAAAGATCAGCAGGTCCATGTAAAACTCCAGATACAAATGTTTTTTGGAAATAGAGCCTCCCTGCCTTTTGTTTTTCGTTTTTAAAATTTAAAATCCGTGTCAATCCGTTTCATCAGCGTCATCAGCGTTTATGGATTAATTGCCTGATTTGCATCAATTTCCGCCTGAGGTATCGGAAAATACCGGTTTGTCTCATAATTGAAATTGGGACCAAGAGCCGATTCAGCAACCGTTTTTCCCCAGCGCATGAGGTCGAAATAGCGATGAAATTCCTGACCAAGTTCAACCCTGCGTTCATTTCGGATGGCCGTCTTCAAACTATTTAAATCTGAAGTTGTAATATCTGCCAGCAGGTCGGCCGGAGGCGTTCCGTTAAAACTGGAACGGGCGCGCTGCCTCACTTTGTTGAGGTTTATCCGGGCTGAATCAGCCTGGCCGGATTCGGCAAAAGCTTCGGCCTTCATGAGCAAAACATCGGCATAACGCAGGTAAATGTAGTTGAGGTCACCATCGCCTTTGAGCGTTGACGAAACTTCGGAAAGTGGTTGCTGGTGTTTTTTGGTAAGAAATCCGGTGGGCGACCATGATTCGCTGAAAATTTCCCCGTTCAGCCACGGTTGGCCATCACGGCCAACGGTTGCATCGAGACGCGGATCAACTTCGCCGGTAGTGCTCTTTTCAAAAGCATCAATCAGACCTTGTGTGGGTGCATTAAAATAGTAGCCGCCGTCGGTGTAAGGCGCAAACCATTGATTCATTCCGCTTCCTTCGCCGGGGTTTTGACCGGTAAGATGCTGTATTTCGAAAATGGATTCACTGCTGTTTTCGCTGGCGATTTTGAAATTGGACGAATAATCCGGCAAAAGACTATAAATGCCCAAAGCTTCGACCTGCTGAAAATATCCGATGGCAATGGTCCAGTTACTCTGATAAAGATTTGCTTTTCCAAGCATGGATAAAGCTGCACCACGGGTAACACGGCCAATATCTGACGAACTGTACGAAACTGGTAAGACAGTGGCGGCATCGGTTAAATCCTGTCCGATCTGCTCATAAATGGCAGTAACCTCGCTCAACGGCACATGGATTGTTTCCGGTGTAAGTTGTGGATACAATTTCAACGGAACCTTCCCAAAAATGTTCACCAGATTAAAATAGCAGTAAGCTCTTAAAAATTTCGCCTCTCCGATAATCTGATTCTTCTTAACCTCATCCATCGGAACACCGGGAACATTTGCAATAACATTATTGGCCCTGGCAATCGCAGCATAGGCAAAAGTCCAGTAATTTCCGATAATGCCATTGTTGGCATCTGCATCAAATTCGTCAATGTAGGTAATTTCAGACTGGTCGCCGGGGTTTCCGCCTTTTACAGCATCATCGGAGGCAATATCGCCAAACACCCAGATCATATTGTCGGAATTAACAAAGGCGATGCCGCTGTAAACGCCGTTAATAGCCTGAATGGCCTGCTTTTCGGTTTGATAAAAAGTATCCGTCGAAAATGTCCCTTTGAGGTCTTCGGTCAGGAAATCGGTGCAGGAACTCAACGAAATCATCGTTACAACAAACAATAATCTGAATGTTCTCAGAAGATTATTTTTACGGACTTTCTGTTCAATTTGCCTGTTGCGGCAAAAAACACTATTAATTTTCTTTTTCATAGCTGCAACCGATTAAAAAGTAATATCAATTCCAAACATTATTGTCATAGCCGAAGGATAGGTTCCCCAGTCAATCCCACTTGCACGGTCACCTTCGCCTGTGGAGTTATCGCTCACGGTCATTTCGGGGTCAAGTCCCGGATATTTGGTAAATGTGAGCAGGTTTGTACCCGAAACGTAAATCCTGGCATTGTTCAAACCGGTTACCGCCAGCACATTTTCAGGAATGGTGTAACCAAACTGAAGGTTTTTCAACCGAATGTAGGAGCCATCTTCCAGGAAACGGGATGAGGGCCGGGCGTTGTTCGACTTTGCTACCCACGATGCCCTGGGCTGGGTGTTTGAAGTTCCTTCGCCGGTCCAGCGCTCATCAAAATAGCGCTGTGTTACGGTAAATCCGCGGTAATATCCTTCGATATCCTGATTTATCTGTACATAAATTTTATTGCCATAAGCACCCTGGAAAAACACGCTCACATCGAAGTTTTGATAATTTGCCGCCAGGTTAATGCCGGCGATGATTTTCGGAATGGCGCTTCCCAGGTATTTGCGGTCATCGTTATTAATATATCCGTCGCCATTCTGATCTTTGAATTTTACATCACCGGGTTTAATATTGTCGCCCTGAAAGGCTGAAAGCAGGATGTCGGTCTGATTTTGGAAAATGCCATCCATTTCGAGCAGGTAAAATGCGCCGATGGGCTGCCCTACGTCGGTTTTAGTTGCATAAATTCCTGTATCCACTCTTCCTCCAAAAAGCGGGGCATCTAATTTCAAAACCTCATTGTGTAAAAAGGTAAGATTCCCACCGATCGAATAGCCCCATTTTTGTTTGGTCTGGCGATAAAGCGCTTCAAGTTCGATGCCTGTATTCAGCACCGATCCGCTGTTGATCCAGGCTGATTCGGCATAACCGACCGATGGCGGATTTGGAGCTTTTACAAGCATATTTTCGGTGACTTTGTAGAAATAATCGAGCGAAAATGAAAGAGCACCTTTCCAGATTTCGGCATCAATACCGGCATTATACTGGAAGCTGGTTTCCCATTTCAGGTTGTCGTTGCCGAGGGCAGATTGGGCATAGCCGCTGTTGGCGACATTTCCAAAAGGATAATCATAATATGGCGAAATCCTGTCGCTGTAGGCGTAAAGTCCGATTTCCTGGTTTCCGATGGCACCGTAGCCGGCACGAAGTTTAAGATTTTCGAGCCAGGAAACATCCTTCAGGAAGTTTTCCTTTTTCAGCGCCCAACCGGCAGAAAGCGAATAAAATGTTCCCCACTTGTTATCTCCTGTAAACCTTGATGAACCATCACGACGAAGAGTTCCCGAGAGGTAGTATTTTCCTTTGTAATCGTAATTTACCCTTCCAAAAAATGAAGCCAGCGTAGAAGCGTATTCGCTTTGGCTGGTAATTTTTGTGCCAAGCCCGTTGCCTATAAAAATCAATTCTTCCTGTTGGATGGGGAAATCCATATCGCTGGCATAAAGGGCTTTTCCGCTGTTTTTGATGGCTTCAAAACCTGCCATAGCCGAAAAAGTGTGCGATTCTCCGAAATTGGTTTCGTAGTTCAGCAGGTTATTTATTGTCCAGTTTGTGGCACTTTCGCTGCTTACGTTCAGGCTGTTTACGCCGTTAACCCGGTTTGAAGTTCCCCAGGAGCGGTTGAATCGGCGGGTATCGGTATTTCGGTTATCCAAACCAACATTGGTGGTAAATTTTAATTTTTTTGTGATTTTTGCTGTAAGATAGGCTTTGCCAAGATAGCTTTTGTCGTTGCGGTTGTTTTCGTTATAGTCGGCCATTCCTATGGGATTATAGCCATCGCCAAGGAAAGAATCGAAAACCGGGTCGCCAAAGTACTCCGATGGACGGTCAACATAAGTACCATCATCAAATTTTACGGGTATTGCAGGATTTCTGAAAAAAGCATACCTGACTACGCTGCCGCCATTGCCGCCGTAACCATCGCCCGAACTTCCAATCAAATCGTTGTCCGAGACACCAGCCAACATACTCAGCCCGATGGTAAGCCATTTATTTGCTTCGGTATTCACGTCAAGCCGCACAGTTCCACGGGTATAGCCTGTATTTTTGATAATTCCTTTCTGGTCGAAAAACGAGGAAGAAATCATGAAATTTGTTGTTTCATTTCCGCCTGAAACGGAGAGTTCATGCGAATTTACCGGCGCCGTCTGCAGCAATTCATTTACATAATTTATATCGTCAAAACGTGCCGCATCTTCGGCGGTAATAAGCGCACGTGGCAAAGTAGGCTGAACGGCATTATCGTTGGATGCTGCTTCGTTGTAAATGGTGATGTAATCGCTGGTATTCACCATTTTGGTTAATCTCGTAGCTTGCTGGATACCTGTCTGCCCTCTGTAGGTGATTTTTGTTTTTCCTTTAACGCCTTTTTTTGTTGTGATAAGAACCACACCGTTATTGGCGCGTGAACCGTAAATGGCAGCCGCTGAAGCATCTTTAAGTACCGTAATATTTTCGATATCGCTGGGCGAAAGGATGTTGAGTGCATCTGCCGCCGGTATCCCATCAACGATATAAAGCGGGTTGTTGCTCGAATTAATGGAACCAGCGCCACGGATACGCACCGAAACTCCTTCACCGGGAGCGCCTGTATTTTGGGTAACCTGCACACCGGCAACACGTCCCTGGATGGCCTGGTCAATCCCGGCAACGGGCATTTTTGTCAATTCGGCGTTGTTGACTTTTGAAACAGCCCCAAGAACATTGCTTTTTTTGGAGGTGCCATAACCAACTACTACCATCTCGTCGAGTAAATATTGCTCGGCCGAAAGTTTAACATCAATCACTGTTCGGCTTCCAGGAGTAATTTCGATGGAAGTGTAACCGATGTAAGAATATAAAACTACGGATGAGGCCGTTAACTGCTCCGAAACCAGGCGGTATTTTCCATTGATATCGGTTGTTGTTCCCGAAGATGTGCCTTTGATGCTCACGGTGACACCAATCAGCGTTTCACCGGTTTTTGCATCTGTCACGGTTCCTTCGAGGCCTTTTTGTGCGAACAAGAAGCCTGCTGAGGTTAAGAACACTAAAAGAAGTAAAATTTGTTTCATCCTTTTGAATTTTGAATCGTTTTTAAATCAACCGGAATATATTATCTGAATGAAATTACAGTTCCGTTGGCTTTCAATTTCCTGCCTTCTTTGGTCAACTTTGTACCAGCGGGCAACTCCACCAAAAGACAAGCATCGCCAGCAGGAATTTTAAGCGCAATTTTCCCGCTTTGAGCTTTCGCGAAATACTTTTTGGTAATAATATCGAAAAGGTCAATTTCCTTTTCTGATAAATAAGTTACTGTTTTCACTTCCCCGAAAGGGTTGTAATACATGAAAACCGGGTACGTGTTGCCGGCATAAAAATCGGTGACATTGCAGTCGAGCGCCAGGATTCCCTCAACATCGGTTGTGTGAACGATGGCACCAAAAACGCCTGCAATCGAAGTGCTGTAAAGGCTGAACATGGATTCTTTTGGCTGGCCGGCAACCCATTTTGGTCCGTCGCCTATCGAAACAGGCGAAATTCCTTTAAGTGCAGGTTTGTTGTAGTCATCCATCTTACGGACACCTTCGTAGCCAATAATTCCGTTTGTAAGATCCTTCATTTCGGGCAACCACTGGTGCGTGCTGTCAACCTCATCGGGATAAAAAAGGCGCGAAGCGTTTACCGCGTTGAGCATATATTTTCCAATAGCCACAGCGTACTGCGGTTCATATTTGACCATCGGAACCAAAGGCCAGGCCATGGCCACAGAGTTCATAAAAAAGGCATATCCTCCCCCATCGGTAATACTTCCCTGAAGGCCGGAAACATCGTAATCGCCCCATTTTTCGGCAATTACACCCCAGCCGTAACGGCCTTCTTTGGCCTGACAGCCATCAAAGGTCCAGTTCAAAAGTTTTGTAACATCATAG
>CAYOWJ010000112.1:0-1246 GCA_964407625.1 uncultured Lentimicrobiaceae bacterium | reverse complement strand
AAAAAAAGGAAACCTGTTTTTTTCATTTTTCTTCCTGATAAGAGTTTTTCATGATATTTTTAGCAAGCGGGATGGAAAGCATTTGCAACACGGCCACGATGATGAGCGAATATCGGAGGGCAAAAGTCTCGGAAACATAAAAAGCCAGAAAAATAAACAACCCCAGACCAATTACCCTGCCGGCATACAAGCCAAATTCGTGGTTAAGAATGTAAGCATATTTGTTGCGGTTTTCCCGCAGGGATACCACGTCGATAACTTTCATCATGATGGGATAATAGGCCAGGTCGTGCAATGGCTGGAAGAAAACTTTACACAGCACAAACACCATCACACCAATCATCGAAAGCTCGATGCCGTTGTAAATTGTTCCTATTAAAAAGAGCGTAATTCCAAAACCAAAAATGAGGATCCGGTGCTTCGGTTTGGCAAAGCGGCCCAAAAGGTAAATCAGGATTGCTGTCAACCCGCCACTGATTCCCTGAATGAGTCCCAAAGACCCTTCCTGACCAACATATTTCATAATAAGCATGGCAGGAGCGGTTACCAGAAAACCCTGAACCAGCCCTTTAAGCGCGGCAAGCAAAATCTGTTTATTCCATAACTTGTCGAAGCGGAAATACAAAAAGTCTTTCTGGATTGGATTTTCAAACTTACCACGGGCTAATGAAAAACAAGCCAGGATGGTAATTGCGAACACAATCAGCGTTACAACGCGGTAACCCATATAAATATCAAAATTAATCCCCAGGAATTTCATCCCGTCAACCGAAACCAGCAAGGCTCCGATGGCGAGCGGTATTCCGATATTTGAAATGGTAAAGAAAAACGATTCAAGTCCAAAAAAGTAGTTGCGGTTTTCATCGGAGGTGGTATTTAAAGCCATCAGGTAACGGTTTGTCCAGAAGAATCCTGATGCAGCCCCGATAAGCGTCCCCGAAACAATTAATCCCGGAAGGGCAATGCCTTTTACAAACATCATCCCGACCATGGATAAACCACTCAGCAAAATTCCAAAACTATAAAGATGGGCAACTTTAAAGTTTTTAAGTAGAAAACCATTTGTTAATGAAGTGATGATGATGCCGGTGTACATCGCAACCTGAAAAATGGCGACATAGCTGGTATCGGCAAAATAGCGCATGATGTAAGCAGCCATAAAAATCTCAACTACCGGCAACACCAAAGCATACAGCATGTTGGTAATCAAAAGCACCCGCATATTGTGGGGCATCGAAAGGAAAAA
>CAYOWJ010000111.1:0-11302 GCA_964407625.1 uncultured Lentimicrobiaceae bacterium | reverse complement strand
AGGGATTACCTTTAAATATTTCTTTCCCTGATACAGAGCTCCCGACAGGTGTTTACTTCGCCATCATACAAAATGGCGGTGAACAAGTTACCAGGAAGGTTATCGTCAGATAATAAATTCTGTTTTTAAATATTTATTGATTTCAGTAAACAAGCATCAATCAATGTCTGATTAAGTGACCAACCGGGCTTTGCAGTCAAATTGCCAAAATGCGGGTAATAACCCTGAACGGCAAATAGGAGTCACTTAATCAGACTTTTAATCTAACAAATCGATTTCAGTTCAGTTTTTTTAAAGAAAAATTCATTTCAGATATCACATAAAGAAAATAAATTTTGAAATCTAAACATCTCATTTCAATGCTGGTCATAGGTACATTTAGTATCTTTTTTGGCCCCAACGCTAATTCCCAGGTAGTAATTTCACTGCTTTTCGGCGATAAACTTAATTCGGAAAGCATCAAATTCGGCCTTGACGGCGGTTTTGTTTATGCTGACCTGAGCAATGTAAATTCATCGGATAATCATCGCGGCTTTAACCTTGGGTTTTATTTCGATTTCGATCTTAACGAAAATTCGAACCTGTTTCTTCATACCGGACTGATGCTTAAATCGCCCATGGGCACCGACGGTTTAACACCTTATTCGCTGGATAACGCCGGTTTGGATTCGACCTACAAAAATGGTACGGTAAACCGGCAGTTAAAATACATCAATGTCCCGCTGCTGCTGAGGTACAAATTTAAAAATCATTTGTTTGTCGAAGCCGGGCCAATGATGGGGGTGATGGTAAAAGCAACTGATGTCTTTTATGCAACGGTTAACGATGATAAAGATCAATCATACAAAAACAACATTTACGATAATTGCAACCATTTTGACGTAGGTGCTATGGCAGGGGTTGGCTACCATTTGATGAAGGGTACGGGAATGAATCTTGGGGTGAGGTATTATTCAGGATTTACCAATATTTTCAAAGACACCGCTTTGGATTCCCAGAAAAATAATTCACTTTACATATATGCGAGCATCCCGATAGGAGCAGGAGAAAAGGCGAAAGCCAAAAAAGCTGAAAAGGAGCTTAAAAAAGCTGAAAAGAAAGTGGTAAAATAAAAGAAAGCAATAAGTTATATTGCCGCAATGCATCTGTACCCTGCATGTTTCCTGCATCCTGTAAAGTTTTTAATGGCTTGCAGCAAACCCGTAAGATGCCCACGTAGCGCGATGGTTAAAGTTGCCAACCTTTGTAATGAAACTGTACTGCAAAATAACTTTCATGATACTAATCGAATTTTTTAATTCAAAATCTTAAAAGGAGGTTTTATGAATATTCAAAAAATTAATCGCTTCTGGCAAAGCGCAAATTTGTTTATTGCCCCGGTTTTATTAGTCGTTCTGATTTATTTTAGAGATACGATGACGTTTTATCAATTTCTTTTATGGCTTCATTTGCCCTTATTAATGATTCATGAAATTGAGGAGTACGTTTTATCCCCTTTAAGTTTTAAAGAATTCTTCAATTTAAAAACACCTTTTGGTTCCAAAACCAATCCCAACTATCCACTTGATGAAGGCTATGTTTTTCAGGTAAACATTTTAATTGCCTGGCCGGCGATAATAATCGGCGCAATTCTATTCGATATTGCACCCTGGGTTGGTTTTTCGATGATGTTATTCGAATTAACGATTAACAATTTGATGCATACCGTAATTTTTCAACCCGATAAGCCAATCTATAATCCGGGTTTGATTACAAATTCTGTTTTACTGCTGCCGCTTGGCACTGTAACATTTATTACAGCCCTGCAATTCTTCAATTGGTACGATTGGGTTTTTTCGATTATTCTCGGTAGCGTGGTTGTTGGATTATTGGCCTTTAAAACGACAAGCCGTGTAGGCAAATTAAAACAGAAATAGATCGATGAAAGTCATTCGTCATTTTGCCGCGGCACTCCTCATACTATCGGGCATTCTGCATACAATTCCACTTTTCGGTGATATGTACGAGACTCATTCGATGCCGATGCTAGTTTTCGGTATTTTTTATCTTGCGATCGGAATTTTGCTTTTTTCGAAAAGAGATTTTTCACCGGCATGGGGGATAATTTTTCCAATGATCGGATTAAGTGCAGGCTTTTTTGCTGTTGACGTTCAAAACTGGAATATATTGCTTGGTTTCCTTTTCGCCCTTGATGCAATTGTTGTGGTTTGTTGTGCTTTCCTGTTTTTTAATAAGGCAAGAAATTAAAACAGATTAACCGGTGTGGCCGGATTTTTTATCAGTGAATTTAATTAACAGGTTGATTATTGATATTTCTTAAATTTGTCAAATTAACGCGGCTTCAAAACCGCAAAAATTGGTTCGACATTAAACATCAAAAAAATGAAAAAATTCTTTGGAAGATTTACCGGTGTACCGCCTGCGCTTCTTGCCTTAACTGCCCTCACCGGATTTCGGGATACACCTCAGGTTAAAACCGAAACACATCCAAACATCCTGTTAATTATGGTTGATCAGATGCAAACCCCACCTGAGGGATATGGACCAAATGAAGGCGCTGCTCAGGGATTAAAGGAAATACTTGGTTTTCGTCCGATTACAGCCGGAAATTCATACACCCAATATTTTGACGGTTTAATGCGCCTTCGGCAAAATGCGGTTGTTCTGAAAAAGCATTATACGGCTTCGGCTGCCTCTGTGCCAAGCCGGTCGTGCATCATGACAGGCCAATATGCCACCGAAACCGGGGTTACGCAAACCGACGGGCTTTTCAAATCCACTGCCGATGTGCCATTTCTTGACTCCATTGGCACTCCAACAATCGGTGATTGGTTCAGGGCTATCGGGTACAAAACCCATTATTTTGGCAAATGGCATGTTTCGGAAGCCGAACCACCCGATTACCTCGAACCCTGGGGCTTTTCTGATTTTGAGCGTTCATATCCCGAACCTCATGGCGGCACATCAAGCAACCTTGGCGCTTTTCGCGATGTTTTATTTACCGAACAAATTGTCGAATTTCTTAATAATAAAAGCTCCGATACCAGCGGCATTCCCTGGCTTACAGTTGCATCGCTGGTCAATCCGCACGACGTAAGCTCATGGCCGATAAACTGGATGGTTCCGGGAGGTAAAGGTGTTGTTCCGTGGACAAATTATCCACCGCCACCATCAATTCCTGCAATGGGCGACAAAAGCCGGAACGATACCGTGATGACGGTGATTAATGGCGATACGGTGCAGCGAGTTTTCCAGGTTGACCTTAATCCCGATGGCTTCCCTCAGAACAACAGTTTTTTGCCTCGAACTTACCGCGAATCCCTGGCCAGCAAACCCTGGTGCCAGCAGGACAATGCCGTAAAGTGGGGTCTTGCCTGGGGTGCAAATGCAGATTATACTTTTATTCAGGGCGGAATGCCGTTTAGGTCGCCGCACCCGTTTCAACTGCAGGAAGAATACGACTCCACCTGGGCGCTCAGTTATTACCAGTTTTATATGTATTGCCATTATCTTGCCGACTTGCAACTCCGAAAAATTTTACAGGCGCTGGATGAAAATGACCTTACGGATAATACAATTGTTGTTTTCCTCTCGGATCACGGTGATATGGCCTCAGCGCATGGTGGCACAATCCAGAAGTGGCATAATGCTTATGAAGAGACGGTGAGGGTGCCGATGGTGATTTCTTCACCGCTTGTAAACGAAAACAGTGAGGTAATGAGGGAAATCCTGCAGCCAACCAGTTCTATTGATCTTGCGCCAACTTTGCTGGCTTTTGCCGGATATAAGGAAGCACAGTTGCGGAGTAAAATGGTGGCAGCTCATGGCCGTTCAGCGGAAAACACTTTTCCGGGAGCCGATCTGTCGTCGCATATAAAAGGTGAAACCACCGGATCAATCATCGGCCCGGATGGAAATCCGCGGACTGGCGTGCTGTTTATGGGCAATGATAAAATTACTGAACTCGGCGAAATTAATCCCGGAGGATATAAAACTTCCGCCTACAATTTGTTTCTTGACAGGGTAGATTCTTTAATCGCACTTGGCTATCCAATGGCACCCGGGACTGTTCGACGACCAAACGATATGCTGGCTTTTTGTACCGGCGACTGGAAAATTGTTCAATATAAAGATCCAAATGGCGCTGAAAATGACCAATGGGAGCTTTATTGCCTGACTTCTGATCCGGTTGAAGAAATAAATCTCGTTGATTATTTAACAGGTGAAGTTCGGGAGGATGTGAACGTTCCCGGCATGACCAGAGAAGAGTTGATTTTGAAAAATGATTATTTGAAAGAGCAGCTTGCCAATGCCACTAACGTTGCCGAAATAGCGCCTTCAGCAACCCAAATAAAGCTTTTCGGGAATATGCCAAATCCTTTCAGCCAACGAACAACCATTTCATTCTCGATTCCCGATAACGGGCCGGTGCAATTATCCGTCACCGATCTTTCAGGAAACGTGGTACAGGTAATTTTAAACCAAACCTTACCGATTGGTTTTCATAATTATGATTTTGATGCTGGCTTGCTGCCTTCGGGCGTTTATCTTATTAGATTGAATTTTAATTCACAATTGGCAGTGCAGAAAATAATTTTAATGAAATGAAAACCATCCGTTATATTGCTTCTCTGTTAATGATCATATCCGGGGTATTACACGCCCTGCCCATTATTCTTACGCCACAGGATTCAAATGCCGTCCCCATGCTTGTTTTTGGGATTGTTTATCTGACAATCGGCATTTTGCTGTTTCTGAATTTGAAAATTGCCCCTGTGCTGGGAATTATTTTCCCGCTAATCGGGATAGGGGCGGGGCTTTTTGTAATTGGCCCTGCAAATTTAGATGCCATGCTTATTTTTCTGTTTGCAATTGATGCTGTTGTTGTGCTTTGCTGCACTATTTTGATTTTGAAAAAGACGAAGTAAAAGATAAATTTTTTGGTTTAAAAATGCATCTTAACTTCCAATTCTCCGGTTTGAAGCCCATTTCATAACATTTGCCGGCAGGCGTTTATGCGTGAGCTCGTTGGCCATGAAATCAAAATAGGGTAGGGTGTGCTCGTAAAACATTTTAAAACCCGCACATAGATAATTCAATCCGGTTTCTCCATCTGGTGTTTTAATAATCCGGTTTTTGGGACATTCGCCGTTACAAAGGTCGAGGAATTCACATTTTTTGCAGAAGGCAGGCAGTAAGTCCCGTTTGTCTTGTCCAAACTTAATTTGAAACGGAGAATCCATCAGGTCAGGCAGTGAACTTTGTGAAATGTTGCCCAGTTTGTATTCTGGGAAAACAAAATGGTCGCAGGCAAATACATCGCCGTTATATTCCACAGCGCCTGCATGGCCGCAGGTTTTGGCAGCAACACAAACCGAAGGTGGGACACGCATCCAGTTTTCGAGTACACAATCGAAAGTAAGTACGAAATACTCCCCAACATCTTTTCGAACCCATTCATCAAAAATCCTGATCAGGAAATTACCATAATCCACCGGATCGACAGTCCAGTCGGTGACTTCTGCATTTTTCCGGGTGTCAGGAGGCAAAATCCTCAATTCATCCGTATTAGCTGCAGGATCAATCCATTCCACCACAGGAAGAAACTGCATATATCGGCTTCCAATATCTTTCAAAAACAGGTAAACTTCCTCGGGAAATTTTGAATTATAATCGTTAACCACCGAAAGTGTGTTGAATTCGACTTTGTATTTTATCAGCAATTCCAGCCCTTTCATACATTGCGCAAAACTGCCATTCCCATTCCTGAAAACCCTGTAATGATTATGGCAATGTTCGGGGCCATCAATAGAGAGTCCGATCAGGAATTTATTATCGCTAAAAAATTTACACCATTCATCAGACAGCGTTGTGCCATTGGTTTGTAATGAATTTTCGATCACCCGTCCTTTTCCATGCTTTTTTTGAAGCTGGATTATTTTTCTAAAAAAATCCATTCCGCTCAAAATTGGCTCGCCGCCATGCCAGGCAAAGAGAACAACTTGTTCGATGGAGGAATAGATCGTTTGCGCAATGTACGCTTCGAGCAATTTTTCGCTCATAACTTTTTGCTGAGAGGCACCCGGATAGAGTTTTCCTTTTTCGAGATAATAACAATAGGTGCAATTGAGGTTGCATGCCGAACCGATGGGTTTAGCCATCACTGTGAAAGGAAATTTCCCGGAAACGTTTGCATTCATGATGTTAACAAAATTCGACAGGTTGATAAATACCCGTTTTGGAGGGTACCGGACAAAATTATACAATTTAAATCATGATTTCCCTGCAGTTTTGAAATCATGGAAAGGCCGACCATGTTGTAAATTTGATGATGTTATTAGGTTTACCCTGCATTTCATTGAAATTAAACTGATTACATTAATTTATTTTAAAATCGAAAGTTTAGAAGACCTAATTACTGCATAAACCTTTAAAATCAAATCAGGAAGACCCATGATCATCAGTAGATTTATTTGCCAAAAAAAAATGACTTCGAAAGTCCTTCCATAAGAAAGTCTAACAAAACAAATTGTCAACTTGGTCGGAACATTGTACCATTTTTCAATATTGATACAACTTTATGTATTTTTCATTATGATTAAATGATTGCAATTTCAAAAATTTGTAAATTGCTTATGCATTTGATTTAAATTGAAAAATGTTATCCAAACCTTAAAAAGATGAGTTACAAACTTCTAATCTTAGCAACAGTGCTGCTCCTCGTCATCCAAAGCTATGCCCAAACCGGAGTAGCCATCAACACAACCGGAGCTGAACCCGACAACAGCGCCATGCTGGATGTGAGCAGCACAACCAAAGGCATGCTAATACCCAGAATGACACAAGCAGAGAGGAATGCAATCGATGCACCTGCCGAAGGTCTGATGATTTTCCAAACTGATGAAACCACCGGATTTTACTACCACCAAACTTCCTGGAAATTTGTGGGAACCAGTCTTGATTATAACCTGCTTACCAACAAGCCCGGAAATGCCACAACTGTTACAGATGGTTTCATGAGTGCTGCTGATAAAACTAAACTGGATAAATATCCGGAAGGAACCGTTGCCGGGCAAATGCAATACTGGAATGGCACGGCCTGGGTAACTGTTGCCTCAGGACAAAACGGTCAAATCCTGAAATACAAAAACGGCGTACCAACATGGGTAGATGATAACATTGAAAATCTCTCCATTGGCGATTTCTATCAAGGCGGCATCATCGCCTATTTCCTTCAACCCGGAGACCCTGGTTACGATGCAATCGTTTTACATGGATTAATTGCCGCACCAAGCGACCAGAGTACAGGTATTCAATGGAATAATGGTAGTAATACAACAACAGGAGCAACAGCCACAGCAATCGGTTTAGGAAATGCTAATACGAATACTATTGTATCAAATCAGGGAGACGGAAGCTATGCTGCTAAATTGTGTTACGACTTGGTTTTAGGCGGTTATAGTGATTGGTATTTACCAGGCAGGGACGAATTAAATATACTTTATCTGAATAAAGCTACTATTGGCGGTTTTGCGGACTACAGTTATTGGAGTTCTTCTGAGGCTAGTTCTATCAATGCCTGGACTCAGTTTTTCTACGGTGGCGGCCAGTACAGCTACAATAAGGCCAACGTCTTACGTGTCCGTGCCGTTCGGGCTTTTTAGCTATTACCCATTTAACAAGTTAAATCACTGTTAAAAGCAATTTGAAATTAAATAATTATAAATCAAAACAAAATGAAAAACACACTTCTTCTCTTTGCAACAGCGCTGCTTCTCGGCATGCAAAGCTATGCCCAGACAGGAGTAGCCATTAACACCACTGGCGCTGAACCCGACAACAGTGCCATGCTCGATGTGAGCAGCACCACCAAAGGTATTCTCGTGCCCCGACTGAGTGCCTCACAGCGGCAGGATATTGTATCTCCCGCTAAAGGCCTGTTGGTTTTCCAGGAGAATGGGATCTCTGGTTTCTACTATTACGATGGTTCAGCATGGACAAAGCTTGCCAGCGGAACTTTCACCGAAACCGATCCTGTTTTTTCTTTATCTGCTGCTTACGGAATTACCTCATCAAACATTACCAACTGGAATTCGGCCTTTGGTTGGGGGAATCATTCCGGGCTTTACCGGCCTGTAAGCTATGTCCCTGCCTGGGGTGAAATCACCTCTAATCCATTCTTCTTTTCATCGGTGGCAAATAACCAGTTAATCAAATACAACTCCTCATCAGGGAAATGGGAAAACTGGACACCCAATTATCTGACAAGTTACACCGAAAACGATCCGGTTTACACCTCTAAATTTGATATAACCGGAGCTGCCAATGGTGATGTGCTGAAATTCGACGGAACAAAATTCGTGAAGTTTACTCCAAACTTCTCCGAAAGCAATTATCTGTACAACTCCAAATACGGTGTAAAACTTTTGGCACGAAACGATGCCCAGGCCAATGTGGATTTTGTTATTTCCCCCAAAGGTAATGGGGCTATCATTTCCCATGAACCTGACGGCAATTCAGCAGGCGGAAATAACAGGGGGCAATACGCTCTTGATTTACAAATGAGAAGAGTGGATGCTCAACAGGTAGCGAGCGGAAATTATTCTACAATATCCGGAGGCAGAAATAATACTGCCGGTGGAATGTATTCTTTAGTATCAGGACATTACAATACTGCCCAGTCTTATGGTGAAACTGTAATTGGTATTTTTGCAACCATCGGAGATGGAGACCCAGATGAACCAAATTCAGATGATAGATTATTTGTTATTGGAAACGGATCATCGCCCTATAACAGAAGGGACGCTCTGCATATCCTGAAAGACGGGAGTACTACCCTCGGAGGCTCTTTGACCATCAACTGCAACGGAACAGGAACAAGCCTAACCCTTCCTGTAACACGTGGTACAAGCGGCAATGTTTTGACAACCGACGGAAGCGGCGGCACAAGCTGGGCTGCTCCGGCAGGCGGAACCGTTACCGGCGTTACCGGAACAGCACCCATAGCATCGAGCGGTGGAAACGCTCCGGTCATTTCAATTACAGCGGCAACTGCCAGCGCTGCCGGAAGTATGAGCGCAGCAGATAAAGCCAAGCTGGATGCGCAAACAACGGGTACTGCCACAGGCCAGATGCAATACTGGAACGGTTCGGCCTGGGTAACGGTAACTGCCGGGATAAACGGACAATTATTGAAATATAAAAACGGAGTTCCCACCTGGGTGGATGATCAGATTGAAAACCTGAATATTGGTGATTCCTATCAGGGTGGCGTGATTGCCTATTTCCTCCAATCCGGTGATGCCGGTTATGATGCAAACGTCAGGCATGGGATTATTGCAGCGCCCAGTGACCTGAGTGGCACTTACAATTGGGGATGTGCCGGTATAAATATATCAACATCCAATGCTATAGGAAGCGGCACCGCAAATACCGCTGCCATTGTTGCCGGCTGCAGTGTTTCCAATATTGCTGCCAGGGTTTGCAGCGACCTGGTCCTGAATGGCTATGATGACTGGTATCTTCCCAGCTTTGGTGAGATGGTGAAATTATGCAACAATAAAAATATTATTGGAGGATTTTCCAGTAATGATTTTTATTCATCATCAAGTCAGGATGATAATGCCTGGGTTTACACGGGAGTTAGGATGTATGACTGTTCTACAGGTAGGGCAAACAAGGATCAGGCTTATGTTAAGGTTCGCCCGGTAAGATCATTCTGATAAAATTTAAGTCCATATTATCATGAAAAAACCAATTTTTTACCTTTTCCTTATTGCTGTTTATTGCTCAATAATCACAACTCACACTCTTGCTCAAAGCGTGGGTATTAACAATGACAATTCAAGCCCCGACAACTCGGCCATACCAGATGTAAAATCCAATTCCCAGGGCTTGCTGATACCCAGGATGACTGAAGTACAGCGAAATGCAATCGCATTACCTGCCGAAGGCCTGATGATTTTTCAAACCGATGGAACAAGCGGGTTTTATTACTATCAGACTTCCTGGAAATTCGTGGGAAGTAGCCTGGACTATAACCTGCTTACCAACAAACCAGTAAATGCGACTACAACTACCGCTGGTTTTATGAGCGCAACTGATAAAACCAGGCTGGATGCAACAGTAACTGGTACAGCCTCCGGGCAATTACAATACTGGAATGGTACAGCCTGGGTAACTGTTGCCTCCGGGCAATCCGGACAAATATTGCTGTTTGTAAACGGCATTCCCACTTGGGTAAACGATGATTTAATCAACTCTTTGGATATTGGCGATTTTTATCAGGGTGGCATCATTGCTTACTTTCTCCAACCCGGAGACCCCGGTTATGATGCCAGTGTAAGGCATGGGTTGATAGCGGCTCCCTTTGACCAAAGTGTAAACGCCACGTGGGGCTGTGTTGGATACGATCTTTTATGTGCAGAAGGGACCGCACTTGGTACTGGATACCAAAATACACGGGATATTGTCGCAGGCTGTAATGAAGTTGGTATTGCCGCGCGTATATGCAACGACCTGGAATTGAATGGATACTCCGACTGGTATCTGCCAAGCAAAGACGAATTAGTTAAATTGTACTTAAATAGAGACGCAATAGGTGGTTTTGTAACTGGCAGCTATTCATATTACTATTCATCTTCACAATTTGGTAGTTTTTATGCATGGGCATTAGATTTCAGTAGTGGTTCCAGTTTAGTCCGGATGGTTCAAAATGCTGACAGAGTTCGCCCGGTACGTGTATTTTAAAAGAAAATCACAATTAAATGAAATCTGAAATCAGCATAAATTTTAAATCAAATAAAAATGAAACACACACTTCTACTCTTCGCAACAGCGCTGCTCCTTGGCATACAAAGCTATGCCCAGACAGGAGTAGCCATCAACACAACAGGAGCCGAACCCGACACCAGCGCGATGCTTGATGTAAGTTCAACCGAAAAGGGACTTTTAATTCCCCGCATGACCCAAACCCAACGGACGGCCATTGCCATTCCTGCCACAGGATTAATGATTTTTCAAACCGATGGTGCAAAAGGGTTTTATTATTTCGAAACTACCTGGAAAATGGTAGGCTCGGGCTACACCGAAACCGACCCGTATTTCGCAACTAATTTCGATTTAACCGGCTCACTAACAAGTGATATATTGAAATTTGATGGCACCAAATACACAAAGTTTACACCCAACTTCACTGAAAGCAATTATCTGTACAACGCGAAATACGGTGTAAAACTGTTGGCACGAAACGATGCCCATACCAGTGTGGATTTTGTAATTTCGCCCAAAGGAGGTGGCGGCA
>CAYOWJ010000110.1:7838-11347 GCA_964407625.1 uncultured Lentimicrobiaceae bacterium | reverse complement strand
TTATTTTACAATTTCATACCTGTTCATTGTAATCTTATCCAAAATCTGGTTATTATAGCTGATAGAGTCCAGCAAATAACCGGTCCAGCAAGGGTTGACATATTTTCTGATTTTCAGATTCAGGGTATCAAAATCTTCATTATTCAATTTCAAGATATAATCCGACGAATTCAGCGAATCAAAACCGACAAAATTAAAAATGATGATTCCGTTATCGAAATCCAAAGGGATTTGCTGATTGCCAACTTGCATCCGGATCGAATCCTGATTGTAAATTGTGCCAACTAAAAAGTTGCTTTGAGCGTCCATCAAAACCAGTTCACAATTGCTTGATCCCGGGTCTCCGCAGTCGGGCGACTTTTCGGAACAGGCAATCATTATTGCGGATAAGATTAATACACAGAGTAAGCTTTTCATTTTTTTCTGATTAATATTGAGTTTCCCAATTATTGATATATTCAACTTCATAAGATTGTAGGAATATGGTGCCTTCGAATTAGTTATTAAACTTGATTCTGAAAGCCCTGGATATTCAATCATCCCATTCAATGATGCAAACCTGCTATTTTTGTGATGTACTCTTATTCAGAAGTTGATGTCCCACAATGACAATCCGTACAATTTAAACTTTACCCAATCTCCTATTGCCAGCACTTTGCCAAGAGTATCGTTATTATCCAGCTCAATCAACATATCACCAACTACCAGTTGAAAAGCAACATCATGAAAAGTCTGAATTACCTGCCCGGTTACCGAATATGCAAAAGGGTCTTCCAAATGAAAAATTTCTGCTTTGCATTTATCTTTGATTATTTCGATATCCCGAATAAATTCATGACCTGTTTCGACATAAATGATGGTACCACTTTCCAGATATTTAAACTGAGTGTATAAAAACACAGATCCGGCAAACATTTTACATCGGATTTGAGCTTCAAAAAAGGGTGCTCTCTTCCCCAAAATTTCAGGTTTTTCGTAATTAATATTTACAATTTCAACTTTCATGAAAAACTATTACCATTATGATTATAGTAACTAAAAATCAGGTATAAATATTATTATCTCTAAAAAATCGATTGATTACCTTATCTCACCAGCGAAACCTTTGAAACCAAAGTCTGATCTCCGGTTTCAATTTTAATCAGATAAATCCCTGCTTTTGCCTGAATTCCATTTTCCAAATTACCATCCCAGTAGAGGGTTTTTGCGCCGTTATTATCGTTTCCGTTAAATAATTGCCTGATAAGTTTTCCGGTTATATCGTAAATATTTACCTGTATGTTTGATGCAGATTGGAGATCGAAAATAATCGAAACATCGGATGTTGCCGGGTTTGGGAAAACTTTTAAACCATTATTATTTTTCATTGCTTGCTCCTCAATGCCGGTGATGATCAAGTTTTCGTGGATCTGGAAACCGGCAGGGCCATCGGCAAGGTAGGTGTGCGAACCTTCGATGGCAATGCCAAGCCCGAAACACCCCGAACGCAGGTAATAGCCCGCGATGAAAGGATTTGTAGGATCGGAGATATCCACAGTCTGAACACCGCCCAGGATATAGTTTGCAACGTAGGCGTAGCTTCCCTCAACATCCACCGTCCAGGCTACGTCGGGCAGGTAAACATAGCCCGTGCTGTAAGGATTTAATGGATCGGAAACATCTATGACTTCCAGCCCACCATTTTTATCGGCAACATAAACGTAATTTCCCTGAACTTCCAAACCGTAACCTTGGGAAATGAGCGCTGCATAACGGCTTACAAAAACAGGATTTGCCGGATTGGTGATATCAAAAATGTATAATCCTTTGGTGTCTTCCGCCTCGAAAGGTTTGTAATCGATCAGGTACAGATAATTTCCCTGGGTGGCAAGTGCCTGAACGTAGCAAAAGTCAACACCGGGAACTGATCCACTATTTACCCATCCAAATTTATGGGCTGCAAGCACTGGATTATCCGGGTTTTCGAAATTTACCACCCTGAAACCATCCCACCAACAGGCAATAAAAGCAAAGTTATCCTTGAGGGCGATATCATAAGTCATCACCGGCGCCTGGTAATGGCCGCGTTTTACGGGATTTGCGGGATCGGAAATATCCATAATATTTACAGGATTGGAAGCGCCCATACTTTTTGGAATATAAACAGCCAGGTTTCCTGTAACAGCAGCCATATCTCCGGCAGTTTCGTTATAGCCGATCTGCTCAGGTTTGGTTTTATCAGAAACATCAAAAACCCTGAAACCGTTGCTGCCGGTATAGGCCAGATTACCGCTGACACAAATCTCGTTTACCGAAAGTGCCAGTTTATAATCAGTTATTAATTGTGGATTTGCAACATCGGAAACATCCAAAATGGAAAGCGGGCGACCTCCTCCAGTGATGGTTGCTACATTTTCGCCAACAGCAACAAAATCGGCATAACCACTGTACGAAGAAACCAAAACCGGCACCGCAGGATCTGAAACATCAATAATCTGCATGCCTCCACCAGGATTGGACGTTGAGTTTGCCACATAAACATAATCTCCTTTTACCGCAACGCGATATGGAAATCCGGTAACCGGAAGTTGCCCAATTTGCTGAATATTGGAAAGATTGGAAACATCGTAAATTTTGAGGCCGTAATTGTAGGAAACCATATACAGCAAATTATCCTTGACACTAACTCCTGTTGAAACACCTGACACAGTGGCTTTAATCTGAGGATTTGCGGGATCGGAAACATCAACGATTTTGCATCCGCCGTTACTTGCCGCACAATAGATATTTGTGCCTTCCATGGCCGAATTCCAGACCATCTGTGAACTTGGTATTGCTGCATGGCCTTCCTGGGTAATGTTGCCCATATCGGAAGTGTTGTAAACATAAACCCCGTCGGCAACGGTGATGGCGTAAACGTAATTTCCGGAGGCAAAAACCCCGCCCCGGGGATAACTTGTGGTTGGAATCCGTGCCAATCTTTGAGGATTTTCCCAACCTGCCACATCCCAGATTTCGATACCCGAAAAGTAAGCAGCCAGGTAAAGCCTCGAAGTGAAAGCATCAAAATAACTGGCATCAACCAGTGCGCGGGCGCGAACCAACGCTTTTTCCTGTGGATTTGCCGGGTCGGAAGCATCCAAAACTATTACACCTGCACCCGAACCGACCAGGAAAATATTCCCGTTGCCGCTGTACGATAGCGAAAAGCTTTGTCCCAATGGCCAGTTGCCTTTGTAAGTCATGTTGAGCGAATCATAATTGAGTTCGCGATAAGGGTTCCAGTTTCCGTTTTTTATCACTTCATGAAATGAATAACTGGTGAGATCAGGAGCTGCAATTTCGTGTTCGACAAGTTCCGTTCCACCTGGCAATGCAATAAATTCACTCTGGCTAAAACCAACATTCATCGCCAAAAACAATAAACCTAAAAAGTAAATTTTTTTCATATTACCTCCATTTTTATAAATCTCAAAAATCAAATTTCAATAATCAAGTTGCCAATCAATCCAAAAACACAAATTTCAAAT
>CAYOWJ010000110.1:0-7738 GCA_964407625.1 uncultured Lentimicrobiaceae bacterium | reverse complement strand
CAAAGGTGGTTTCCCCATTTTTGAACAGACTTCTTCCATAAAGTGAACGACCAGCAGCCGAATATCGCCTTCGCGCTCGTTGAGGTCGGGCACGTGAATAATGATTACGCTGAGGCGGTGGTATAGGTCTTCGCGGAAGTTGCCTTTTTCGATTTCGTCGCTGAGATTTTTGTTGGTGGCCGCAATGATGCGTACATCCACGGGAATTTCCTTCTCCCCTCCTACCCTGGTTATTTTATTTTCCTGCAAAGCCCTTAAAACTTTGGCTTGCGCCGAAAGGCTCATGTCGCCGATTTCATCCAAAAATAAAGTGCCTCCGATAGCCAGTTCAAAATCGCCGCGCCGCTGTTTGATGGCCGAGGTAAACGAACCTTTTTCGTGGCCAAAAAGCTGGCTTTCGATGAGTTCGGAAGGAATTGCGGCACAATTGACCTCGATAAACGGGCTTTGTGTGCGGTTGCTTTTTTCGTGAATCCACCGTGCCACAAGCTCTTTGCCGGTTCCGTTGCTGCCCGTTACCAAAATCCGTGCGTTGGTTGGGGCAACTTTTGCAATCAGATCTTTAACCTGCATCATGGTTTCTGATTGGCCGATCATTTCCCAGGTTTGCGTTACCTGCTGTTTTAAAGTTTTTGTTTCGCGGATAAGCAGCGTTTTGTCGAGGGCATTGCGGATGGTGATAAGCAGCCTGTTGAGGTCGAGAGGCTTGGCGATGTAGTCGTACGCTCCTTTTTTGATGGCTTCAACGGCTGTTTCGATGGTGCCGTGACCCGAAATCATGATAACCGGCGTGTCGGTGATTTTCATGATATGTTCCAAAACCTCGATGCCATCCATGTTTGGCATCTTGATATCGCAAAGAATGACGTCGTATTTTTTAGCATTAACCAGTTTTAAGCCTTCAATACCGGTATCGGCATCGTCAACCTTATAATCTTCATATTCCAGAATATCACGCAAGGTGTTCCTGATGCTTCTTTCGTCGTCGATAACGAGTATTTTGCTCATGTTTAATTTTGGTTCAGATAAATTTACTTTTTATTTTGGGTGCAAACCTGTGTGGTTTCTATCGCTGATAATTCATATTTTACCGGAAAATAATTTTTTGAGAAAAAACCTGCCCTTCGGCCATCATTCTCAAAACATAAATGCCTGGCACAAATCCGGAAGTATTTATCCTGACGGTGTTTCCTGAAATATTCTGAGTTTTTACTAATTTTCCGTCTGATGAAAACAAGTAACAAAAGGCATTTTTAATTTCGGCTTCAAAGGTGATATTGATGAAGTCGTGCGCTGGATTGGGGAAAAATTTAACTTCCGGAAACCATTGTTCGTCAATTGAATTCTGAGTATTCTGCGACCAAAAACTTACTTCTTTATAATAATCCTCCCAAATATTATTTTCATCATTAAAAGTCGAATACAAATATCCGGTGCGGTTTCCGTTTTCGTCATAGCTGTATTTATACCTGGCAAGGTTAACCCAGTTAACAAAGTTCCAATACTGATAAATCACTTCAGTTTTCTTACCCTGAGCATTATAGCTGTAAATATTTTTAAGGTTGTTGACCCATAATTTGTCGTCATCATCCCAATATTGGTCTAATGTTTCGGAGAGAAGCAAATTTTCGTTATACAGATTTATTGTATGAATCATACTGCGCCATGTACCGGCTGCTCCAATCCATTCATAAACAAACCGATCACCAGGCAATCCGTTGGAATTATAAAAAAATTCCGCTTTGTATTTGTTTATCCATTCTGCCGTAGCTGACTGCCATTCCTGGTTAAGCTGATTCAGCAAAAGGTTATTTTCATCGTACGAAAATTTAATAATTTCACTGTTTACCCATTGGAAGTTCAAGGTATCCCATACTACAATAAGATTTTCTATCATTAAATCCTGAGTATTGTATGAATAAAAATCCTGGCGGTCGTTTTCCCATTTTCGTGTCAGCGTATCCAGTGTCTGGGTGAATTGTTTTTCGATATTTCCGTTTCCGAGATAAAAATAAGAAACCCGCTTACCCCTCAAAAACTTGTATCCAACCGGATCCCAATATTTGAACCAGGTAACCTGAGGAGCACCGTTGGACAGGTAAACATTTGAATCGGACATTCGCCACACGCCAACCTTTAAATCCCAGACATTTGCAAGCCAGGTTGATCGGTTTATGCTGTCGTGATAAGTGGCTTCATAGGTATTTCCGATGTACCAATTTAGTTGCAGCGTATCGTAATTCCAGGTTTTAGCATTTACAAAGTTGCCAAACTGGTCGCGCCCCGTGACCTTGTATCGTGAAAGATTCAGCCAGTTTTGTCCAAAAAGATTTGCGCGGTAATAATAGGTCGAGTCGGTTACATATTTTCCTGCCCGCTGTGAGCCGGAGTTCATTGTAGAATCTGCTTTTGGCAAGGAAATACCGAAAGCAACTCCAGTCTCATTCTGGGCTGCGACTTTGTTAGAACCGATTATTATAAAAATAAGCGAAATCACGTTGAGTATTCTATTCATAGACTTAAAATCCAATGGTAAACTTTTTACGAAGATACAGGATTTTTCCGGGGCATGAGGGCGGTTGAGCGAAAAATTAACAGGGAAGGTAGGATCTTACTCCATACCAGGCAAAGCAGAGCACAATAGAAAAACATGAATTTAATAGATGTGGAGGAAATTCGTGCAAGACAGGTTTTTAAATTTTCTCAACATCTTCTTTTGTCAGCCCGGTAATCTCAGCAATATCTGCAACGGCAAACCCTTTGCTTTTAAGATTTTTGGCAATTTCGATTTTCCCTTCAATTTTCCCTTCAATTTTACCTTTAATTTTTCCTTTAATTTCCCCTTCTTCGCGGGCGGTGTCAATGGAATTTTTTAAATCGCGGTAGGCTTTTAAACTATCCTCATAATGACGAACTTCGGCTGGGGTAAATTTGGCTATTTCGGCAACTTCAAAAAGGCGTAAAAATATCCCATCCTTCAACTCTTCAGGAATACGGTCGAGCTTATTAAGATTTCGGATTACAAAAAGCCATTTATCAAAATTGGTTTTTAGTTCCTTGACTGTTTTGTTGAACTTTGGCATTTCCAGATAAACAAAAGTCAACTTATCGTAAAATACTTTGTTCGTCTCAATGTCCGACAACTTAACGTTGTAAAGAAATTTATCCTGCTGGTCTTTGTCCTCATCAAAAATAAAGTCGAGAATTGCTATCGTGTAAACAGCGTTGAGTTCAAAGTCCCAGGTACTGCCGCGTTGCGCTGATTCCCTGATGGGAAAACTTGAATAATAAACCGTTCTATCTTTGAAAAACTTTTGCTTGGTTTTTTGCAATTCAACGATAAACTTATCGCCTTTGTCGTTTTCGCAATACAAGTCAAAAATCGCCCTTCTGTCATCTTCACTCGAGCCAAGTTTGTCACTCCTAAGGTAGGTCAGTTGCTTGATCTGTCCCTGCTCTGAACGCAATAGTTCATTCAGAAAATCAAGCAGTAAATCTTTATTTGGCTCTTCTCCAAAAAGACGTTTAAATCCATAATCGGTAAAGGGATTTATGTATTTTTCCTTAAAATCGTTCATAACCATTTTGTTTGAAACAAAAGTAAGATTTTTTGTTTTGTTTCAGGAATTTTAAATTTTACCAAGCTATGTGACCTATTGTGCCTAATGTGGTTCAATTCATTTTCCGGTCAAACCCATCCTTTCTGCGCTTAGTTTGTTATATTTGTAAAACATTTTCTAAATTGATTTAATGAAATTAAAAATACTCACCATCTTTTTTGCTTTTGCAGGATTTTCGGGCCTGATGGCCCAGCAGCTGAGTTTTGGCTTCGAAAAAAACTATGAAACGCCCGTTTTCGACAGCCTCGGAAATTCACTGGCCGATGCCTGGGCCGGGGGATTAAATGCCTGCCAGTTTAACGAAATCGATCTCGACAACGACGGTTTTAAGGACCTCGTGGTTTTCGACCGAAACGGCAACCGCACCCTGACCTACAAAAACCTTGGAATCCAAAACCAGGTGAGCTACGTATTGAAACCTGAACTCGCTGCACTTTTGCCTCATTTTGATGACTGGGTGATTTTTACTGACTACAACGCTGACGGAAAAACCGACATTTTTGCCTACTCAAAAGGTTATGCTGGTGTAAAGGTTTACAGGAATTTTGGTGCCGGGAAACCTGAATTTAAGCTGGTGGTTTATCCTTATCTCAAATCTTTCCAGGGTTCGGGCTATGTAAATATTCTGGTCACCTACGCCGATTATCCCGCTATTATTGATATTGATAAAGATGGCGACCTCGACATTTTGTCGTTCTGGGGGCTTGGTTCTTTTGTCGAACTGCATCTTAACGAATCGATGGAAACTTACGGCACCGCCGATTCGCTGATTTATCGCAAAACCGCAACCTGCTGGGGCCGGTTTGCCGAAAGCGACGAATCAAATGTTATTTATCTCGACACCTGCTATGATCGAAATGAAGATTTTGGTGCTGTTGCTGAAAGAAAAAACAGGAACGATGGCGGCCAGCGTCATACTGGTTCAACTTTTTTGGTTTTTGATGAAAACGGCGATGGCCTCGACGATTTACTGCTCGGCGATGTGGATTATGCTTCACCTGCTTTGCTTACCAATGGCGGAACTGCTGAAGAAGCGCTGATGATTTCACAAACGTTCGACTTCCCCGCTTACGATTTTCCAATCAACCTGCTTTCGTTCCCGGTGATGAATTATCTCGACATCAACAACGACGACAAAAAAGACCTGCTGGTTTCAAATTTCGACCCAAGCCTTGTAAAATCTGAAAACATAAACAATGCCTGGTTTTATAAAAATATCAGCGAAAGCGCCCAACCAGTTTTTGAGCTTCAAACCAAAACCCTTTTCCAGGACAAAATGCTCGATTTTGGTTCAGGGGCAGTCCCGGTATTTTTCGACTATAATAAAGACGGTTTGATGGATCTGGTGGTTGGGAATTACGGCTATTTCGATTCGGCCTATTACTGGCAGGGCAACACCTTAACCTGCACCTACCGCTCGCAACTGGCGCTGCTGAAAAATACAGGCACGTCCGATGAACCTGAATTTAAGCTTGTAGATAAAAACTTTGCCAATATTTCGTCATTTTTCCCGGGAGATATTCCGCTTTTTGCGGCTATTCCAACCTTTGGCGACCTCGACGGCGATTTTGATGAGGATATGCTGGTTGGAAATTCGACAGGCACTGTGGCACGATTTGAGAACATTGCTTCGGCGGGTCAGCCTGCTGTTTTTGCTTTCCGCGAGGATAATTTTCAGAACCTTGATGCCGGCGATTTCAGCGCCCCACAGCTCTTCGATTTTAACTCGGACGGTTTGCCCGACCTTGCTATTGGCAAAAGAAACGGGACAATCACCTGTTACGAAAATACGGGTTCGTTTACTCAGCCTGAATTTTCATTCAAAACCGACAGCCTCGGCGGAGTTGATGTCCGCGACCCGAACCTCACCGTGGACGGTTATTGCATTCCTCATTTTTATCGTGATAAAGATGGAAAAATTCATCTGTTCGCGGGGTCCGAATTTGGAGATATTTATTATTACACCGGCATCGAAAACAACCTGGAAGGTGAATTTAAGCTGGTATCAAAAAAATTCCTGAGCCTTAACGAAGGGCTGCGAAGCGCTGTTTCCATCACAAGCCTCAACAGCGACCTTTATCCCGAAATGGTTGTGGGAAATTATTCGGGAGGCCTTTCCTATTTTAAAGGAACTGAACCATCAAGTCCCGGAATTTTCGAAAATCAGACAATCAGCACTCAATTTCGGATTTTCCCAAACCCGGCAAAGAATTTTATTTTTATTGATTTCCCGGAAAACCGGGATTCTCAAATCCATCAAATTACTATTTCGGATATTTCTTCACGTAAACTCAGGATATTTTCCATTGAATCCGGGTTTAACAATCCCCTCAATATTTCTGATCTCAGGGACGGGATTTACATCCTTCAAATCAATTTTAAAACTTCTGAATCTGATCATCAAACCGAAACACACAAACTTTTAATACATCGTTAATTATGAAAACCAGAATTATTTTAATAGCGCTTTTTGCAATCTTTGCAGGAAAGGTTTTTGCTCAGCCGGTTCCTCAAAAGGCACCTGCCGATCCAAATTATAAAATTACGAACCAGGAATTTGAGGAAATGAAAGCCAATGGCGTCATTTTGCCACCCATCAAGCCTGCTTTCGATCCCTGGAAAAACTTCAGGCCGGACAATACCCGAACCTTCGACCCAATTTACGATATGCGGACTACGGGTTGGCTGACTTCTGTAAAATCGCAGACTGGCGGCGCCTGCTGGGCTTATTCGACCATGGGTGCGGTCGAATCCAGGTGGAAAATGCTTGGGCTTGGCACATACGACCTCAGTGACAATAACCTGAAATGGTGCCATAAATACATCCCTTCGCGCAGTACATACGGCAACCACTGGATGTCGTCGGCATATTTTGCCAGGCGGTCCGGTCCGTTTCTCGAATCGGAATATCCCGCACCCGGCAGTCCCGATAACTGCCCCGACAACCTTTCGGCAAGATACTACATCCACCAATCCAGGTATCCTCCGTTTAACATGAATTACATCAAACAAACCGTACTCGATTATGGCCCGGTGTGGAGCCTTCTTTACATCGCTGATGCTTATTATAATGCCTCAAATTACACTTACTATTATGGCGGCACAGCATCCGTTAACCATGCCGGATGCGTGGTTGGCTGGGATGACACTAAAGTTACTGCCGGAGGCACGGGAGCATGGATTGTAAAAAACACTTATGGCACAGGCTGGGGCGAACAGGGCTATTATTACATTTCGTACAACGATTCGCAATTTTTGAGGTACAACGGCTACTGGCCCGAAATGATGGAAAATGAAGCCAACACCACCATTCATCAGTACGACGAAATTGGTGGTTACTGGGGTGTGGGCTTTAACTCCGAGGTTGGTTATGGACTGGTAAAATTCCAAAACACCGAACATAACCAGGAAATAACCAAAGTTGGTACTTTCCTGCTTTCGACGGGCTGCGGCGTTGAGATAAAAATCTTCGATTCCTTCAATGGCACAGTTTCCGGGCTTTTGGGTTCCAAAGACGAAACCATCAACGGGCTGCCCGGCTATTATACCATCGATCTTGATTCGGCTATTTTCATCCCTGCAGGCGAGGATTTTTATGTTCAGATTAAATATGATTCCAACGACCCGACTGATTTCTGGCCGATCTCCATCGAAGACACCATCGCCGGATATGCCCAACCAGAAATCGAAACCGGAAAATACTGGATTGCCCCAAATCCTGTACTATGGCCAACTTACTGGTACCAGGTTGGTAAAAACACACCTTACCATTACGATCTCTGCATCAAGGCTTACGCAAATATTTTACCCGACCCCATTGCCTCTGCCGGCGATAATGATACCATTGCCGAAGATGAAAGCTTTTTACTTTCGGGTGCCACAGCCGAAAATTATGGCCTATTGAGCTGGACCGCGGGAGATGGAACTTTTGATAACCCGAATATCCTGAATCCCGAATATTTCCCGGGGGTAGCCGATATCGCAGCCGGAACGGTTGAATTGTGCTTAAACGCCCAATCGATCTACCCGAACACGCTCGAAGCCGAAGATTGCATGACCTTAAAAATCAATCATTATCCTTTGGTAACAATTACTTCCCCTGCTGATGCTGAGAAATT
>CAYOWJ010000109.1:7348-11426 GCA_964407625.1 uncultured Lentimicrobiaceae bacterium | reverse complement strand
TTAGGATAGCTAACAAAATGGTAATGAGTATAATACCCCAAATTAGAAGTCGGTTAGCAAAAGCATTTATTGCTGTAATTGAGGCAGCAAATCCTTTGTAATAATTATGAATATCGGCAATAGCATTATTAAGTACTGCTAATTTTTCCGGGCTGGGCGCCTTTACGTACGACTGAATTATTTGGATAATCTTCTCACCTTTTTCTGCTCCTTGCGTAGCAAGGTTGAGGCTTGTTTTAAGTTCGGTGTTGTTTATCAAAAGCAGCAATTTAACACGGCTTACCATCAAATCGGCATTATTCCTGTCAAAGTCAAGCCCCTCGGTAACTGCATCATATAAAACTTCAGAAAATTCATTATCAGAGATTGTTTTGAGATAATACTCGGAATCTCCAAAGGTTTTAGCCATCAGGTTGGCACGGGCAATACTTTTGTAGCACTTTTCGAGATGTGATGAATCGCCATCCTGTAGGAAACGGTAAAACTCCTCCACACCTAACTGAAAATCAAGTGTGTGCATACGCTCCGAATTGATAATAATTGCCATTACCCTGGATGTTTTAAAAAAATAATTTGCAGTGTAACCCATCAAAATTATGCTCAAAACTGCAATTACGCTGATAACAGTAAGTTTTCTTCCGATTTTCAGGTTGGAAAGCCATTTTTTTATCATCTCTACAATGTTTTAATTCAGGACGTTGTTACAAAAAACCATAAAAATTGAAGGGTTAAAAGTACCATTTTTTAGATATATTCAGACGAAAAAACCAAACGGATGTCCAAATTTATTTTCAAAAATGATATGACTAATATTTGTGTTTCACTATTGACCGACAAAGTTAATATTACGTCCCTACAGGACTTTTTGTTTTTTCGTATCTTGTTTTCTACCAACATTTTACCCCTACGGGGTAGTCCCGTAAGGGACTTAATGTGGGTAGAAATAAAACTGACCCCATTAGTTACAAAGTCCCATCGGGACGTAACAGTTACAAGGCATTCAGCCAATCCATGAATTTTTTGTCGGTCAGTAGTGTTTGTGTTTATAAAACCAATATTTTCCAAATCAGCAAATCCAGATTATTTTAGTCAAGTCTCACAATTCCCCTATCAAATTGTTTTTGAATTTCCTGCAATGCATCATCTTAAAATTACAGAAACTCAATGTTGACTTCTTTCAAAAATTTCTCTTCCAGAAGCGCTGCAATACGCTTAACAACGGTTCTTCTGATCTCGAGTTCAATGGGCAGGCTTGGATCCTGATGGGCAATATTGATGCGGGTTCCAACGATAAAATCAATTTCATCGCTTTGAAGAATCATTTTTACAATCAGGTCGGCAGGGCCTTTATCAAGAGCTGTTTGGTGATTATAATCTCTCAGGATATTCGAAACTTTTGTCAGCGTGAGGATTCCTTCGGTAATCAGATCAACACCTTCCATGTGTGAAATGGGAGGAAGTTCCGGGTCATCAAAATCGAAGGTATCGGTAATTTCCTTCGCCCATTCGCGTGCAATAATATCGCCGGTAGTTGCGCCACAAAGTACCTTTTTGCCAACGAAAGTTTTAACTTTTTCGGCATAAACCCTGTCGTTCTCCTGTTCATAGGGTGGACCGGTACAGATGAGCATTTTGCGGGGTTCACGGAAATAGATAACGGCACAACTTGTATCGTCCTTCGAAACAAAACCATCATTTTGAACTGCTTTTTTCACAACCCTTTCGCCCAAATCCTGCGCAGAGATGGTATTATTTTTCTTAATCTCGCCAATTACAAAATCAACCAGATTTTCCCTTCCCCATCCCAATAAAAACTGGTCGCTGCCTAACCCTGACTGGGTTATTCCGTCGCTGCAAAATACTATCCGGTCTTCTTTTTGAGGCACGAAGGAGCAACTCCGAAGTTCCTTTCCCTGGTTTTTTTCGGTATTCAGGATGATACATTGCCAGCCAGGCTCAAAAACCTGGTTTTCGCGAACGATGAAAGTTTCAGGATTATCATATTCCAAAATACTTACCCTGCCTTCGATTTCGATGTCAACAATTGTAAATGTCGAATAGCTGATTTTACGCTCGCTGCAAACCGGCAACGTGTTCATGATAATCTCAGCAATTTTCACAAAATCCTTGTGTTCCTCCGTAAAATTCACAGCCATCGTCGAAGTAAGCGTCGCGAGCATATTGGCTTTCACGCCATGCCCCATTCCATCAGAAAGTACGGCAACGATGCGGTTTTCTTCCTTTACACGTTTATGAATAAAAACATCGCCGCAAATGCGCTCCCCATCATGGTTTCGCTGCTGACAATTAACTTCTATGTGAAAATCTTTGTGCATCGTATTATTTTTCAAAATTTGTGTTCTCTTCTATTATCATTTGCAAAGTGCAGAGCGCAGAGGGCAGAGTTCGATTTTTCCGATTTTCCCTGATAAAACTTTCGAAGCGGTCGAAAAATCCTTCGGGTGGTTATAACTAACCTACTATTTTTATTTTAACCACTTCGAGGGTCTGACGACCGCTCGAATGGTTTAAAGCCAACCATTCGAAAAGTTACTTCGCAGGCAGACTAAAACTAAAGGTACTTCCCTTCCCAACTTCGCTTTCCACCCATATTTTACCGCCATGTTTTTCGATAAATTCTTTACAGAGAATCAAGCCAAGGCCGGTTCCCTGTTCGTTGTTGGTGCCGGTAGTTGAATAATTTTCGTCGAGGCGGAATAATTTTTCGAGCGCAGATTTTGATATCCCAACGCCGTTATCGCTAACTGAAACGGTGAGTTCGCTGGTTTTGTTTACTACCGAAATCACAATCTCTCCACCGGTATTTGTGAATTTGATAGCATTCGAAATAAGGTTTCTTAAAACTGTGCTTATCATGGTTTTATCGGCAAAAACAGTGGCACCCTGAGATAAATTTTTTCTGATGGAAATTGATTTTTGCCCGGCAATATCATCAAACAAAGGGGTTGTTTCTTCGATAAAATCAACAATTTGGAAATATTCAGGAATGAATTCCATTTTGCCGGTTTGCGAGCGCGCCCAATCCATCAGGTTCATCAGCAACTCGATGGCTCGCCCTGAAGATTTCAGGATGATACCGGCGAATTTGTCAATTCCCTCATAATTTTTTTCCTGTACCCGTTCAACCAAAAGTTCACTAAATCCCATTATCGCATTAAAAGGGCTTTTAAGGTCGTGGGCAATGATGTTGAAGAATTTATCCTTGGTTGCGTTGAGCAATTCAAGCTCTTCGTTTTTATGTTTTATTTCGGCTTCTGTTTTTTTTCGTTCGGTAACATCGCGGACAATAGAAACAACCTTGTCGGAGTCGCTGGGTACCATTCTGGCTTCAAAATCACATAGCCCTTTCTCTGGCAATGGCAATTGATATTCGAACACCTGCATTTGCCTGCTCTGAAGGGTAAGTTTAATTTTTTCTTCAACGAGTTCGGCAAATTCAAATGGCAAGATGTCACGAATTTTTTTGCCAATAATTGATTGCGCTCGATATGCAAGATTTTCAATGGCAACTTTATAATCAATAAATATTCCTTTGCTATCCATGGTGAATATTAAATCAGGAATAGCTTCGATAAGTGCGCGGGAGTGGCTTTCGCTGTTTTTAAGCACTTCTTCAGCTTTCTTTCGTTCGGTAATGTCGAGGAACGACCAAACCCTCCCGTTTGGTTTTCCTCCGATGCAGATTGGATTAGAAAGTCGTTCAAAAATTCTTCCATCTTTAAAGTGAACCAAATCTATACTTGCAGCAACCGGATTACTGTTCAATTCGTCAACTTTAGCTATAAACTCATCAGGATTGGCCAACTGATCGAGAACAAAGTCCAAAAGCATTTTGTCGTCGCCGGTGGCGAGAATATTATCCGGAATATGCCATAATTCAACAAATTTTTTGTTGGTTTTGATTATATTTCCCTGGCTCCCAACTGCGAGAATTCCATTATGTACCGAATCAATGGTAGCTTCTGTTAACGACAGGGCTTGTATCAGAGCATTCGCAGCATGTTTGCGTTCGGTGATATCCTCAATAGCAAGCAGGATAATTTGTTCCTTTCCAAAA
>CAYOWJ010000109.1:0-7248 GCA_964407625.1 uncultured Lentimicrobiaceae bacterium | reverse complement strand
TTTGCGTTCGGTGATATCCTCAATAGCAAGCAGGATAATTTGTTCCTTTCCAAAAGTTCTCGCTATTTGACGGGCGTTTAAAAGCATAATACGTTTGCCTATAGTCGAAAAGTCGTGTTCAACCTCGTAGTTATCAAAATTTGTCTTTTCAGGAAGGATGGTCTCGAGCAGTTCCCTGAGTTTGGGAATTTCCCATTGGTGATTTCCCAATTCATAGATCAGCGTTCCGATAGTTTCATCAGCGCTGACCTGGAAAAAATCGTAAAAAGAACGGCTTGCTTTAACCACCCTTAAATTCTGATCGAGTGCCAGTAATGGTTCTCGCACTGAGTTGATGATGTTTTCGGCAAATTCGCCTACTTCATCTGCCAATATTTTAATCAGCGCTAGTTCCTGGCTGGTTCTTTCCAAACCAGCTTCAATCGTCTTTCGCCGTGTGATGTCCAACCCAATCATATGGCAGTTTTCTTCTTTTTCGCTAAAGAGGCCGATAAGATTGATAAAAATTGGTAAAGCATCATTTTTCGCCAACATCACTTCACAGGTTTCTTTGGCTTTGCTGTTAAAAACTTTTTCTAAAAAGAGATTAAAGACTGGCTTTGAATCATCGGCAACAAAAAAGCCAAACCGGCTGTTTATTAACCGGCTACGTTCTTTTCCAAGCATTTCAGCACCACCGAGGTTTAACCTGATGATTTCACCCATCTTATCAAATGTAAAATACCCGACGGGTGCTAAATCGTAAAAATCAACAGCGTCCTGTACTGCAGCTTTAGCCAGTTTTAGTTCTTCGTTCTGCATTTCAAGCTCAATCTGGTGAACCTCCAGTTCGTGAATAAGTTTTAGCATTTCGCCATCCATTGCAGAGACGTTAAATTTAACGTCTGCACCTGTACGGGCGTTTAGCAGCGCTTCGGCCTGTTGGCGAAGTGAAGCCCAATTGGGCGCAGTCTTGTTTTTATTTTCCACTTTGGATTTTTTAAAGTAAATTTTGTTAAAAGTAATGGTTTTTTTCAATTCAAAACGCTCGAAGCAGTTGAAATCCCTTCGAGTGGTTAATTCAAACCCTACGAGGGGTTGATTCACCCTCGAAGTGGTGAAAAAACCTTCCATTTAAACCGCTTGGAGGGTCTGACAACTGCAACCCTCAAAGCGATCGAGGACCCTTCGATGGGTCGAAATCTTTACAATTTTATTTTAACCACTTCGAGGATTTTTAGCCCCTCGAAGGGTTTTACTCATCTTTCTTTTTCTGATGTAATTGGATAATCGAATTGAGCATGGCTTCGGTTTTGGATGCACCTTCGCCAAGCAGAAAACCTATTTTTTGCACCATCCCGAGGTTTTGGTCAATTACTTCGGTAACGCGGTGAATGATCTGCTCGTTGCGGACTTCAGGAGAAAACATGTCGCGGACAATTCCTCCGACAATCTTGTTTTTCTTGATCGAAAAAACACTCAGATTTAAGAAGGATTCTTCCACTTTTACATCACGGCTTAAAATATTTTCGCCTGTTGAGAGTACATTCTGGAAAACCTTGTAAAAAGCTACCGGAACCAGGGTTTTCAGGTCGGCGCCGCGCAAGCCGGGGATAATATCGTCAATCATCCGGGCTTCGTCACCCAAAAGCTCGATAAAACCTCTGTTTGATGAAATCACCTTAAGTTTTTCGTCAACGACGATAACCCCTGATGGAATCTGATTCAGGATGTAACGTGAAGTTTCCATTTTATCATTCACCAAATCCAGTTCCTCTTTCCGGATTTTTAATTCTGTTTTTAAAACACTGAGTTCATCAGTTGTCTTTTTATTGGTATCACGTAAAGTGGCGATGTAGTTGGTTTTGTTTTTCAGTGTAAAATCATAACACATGTCAGTCCTTGAAATACCCTGGGCAATGGCTGTTGCAAAATGATTACAGGTTTTGAATCCACAGGCAGAGCAGCTTTTTTGTTCTGAAATTTCATCCTTGCCAAGCAACTTCAGGATTTCCTGCACCTTATTCTCCTCAGGTAATTCGAGGCGTTGGTCATCCTTTTTAAAAGTCCTCGCAAGGTTCAGGTCGCTGAATTTTGCCATTTCTTCGTGCCATTTATTCAAATCCAGGTTTTTGAGCCGTTTGTTGGCATAATCAACAACCAACGAATCTCTTAAATGCTTGTCACCACCGTGAGTCATTCCGGGGCCCATTACACAGCCTTTGTTATAAAACAGGTTAAAATGCTTTTGAATATGATCGATATAATTTTCAAACGAACCGATGGCGTCAAGTGAATGAGGATCACCATCAACCGTAACAATTTTGCCATCGAGGAGTTTTTCGTTGATTCCGGCAGCCTGCAAAAAACCGTTGCTCACCGGGTAAAGCGAGCCTTTAAACCCGATTGGCGGGTCGAACTCAGAAAATTCGAGCTGACTTTCATGTATTTCAAACTCATCAAACAATTGCCTTAACTCGGTAAAAGTGAGGGCCGCATCTACTTTTTGGTCATCCTTAAAAAGTTCTGCTTCGTTTTTTGTAGCGATGCAAGGGCCGATATAAACAATTTTAGTATCCTGCCCAAACACGCACCTTACCACCATAGCAGTGGCAATCATTGGCGAAACAATAGGTGCAAGGTTATCAACAAGCGCCGGATGGAATTTTTCGACAAAGGCAACAATGGCCGGGCAATTTGAAGTGAGATAATATTTCCCTTTAAAATCGTCGAAAAGCTTTTGGTAAGCCCGCGCAACAAGATCAACACCAAACGAAACCTCGTTAACATATTCAAAACCCAAAGCCCTGATCATCTCAACAAACTTGCGGTAATCGGTGATATCAGGAAATTCGCCCGAAATGCTGGGATCGACAATTGCGGCAACTTTCTGTTCCGATTTAAGCAATTCCTTGGTGTACGCGGTTGAACTCCGGTAGGTTATGGCATCATAACTACAAGCCCGTATGCAGGTTCCACAACCGATGCAACGATTATCATCAATTTCGGGATGCTCTATTCCCACGGTTACCCTGATTGCATGAACCGGGCATACCCTCGCACACTGGAAACAGGCAACGCACTTGTCGGGATTAATTTTTATAAGCGACATATTAATTTCATAAGATTAAAGCAACTCATTTTCTAACACTTCACGGATTGAACCAAGGGTTACCAATTCAAATTTCTTTTCGCCAATTGTTAATGAAGGGCCGTTCTCGCACTTCCCAAAGCAATGCTTGCCGCGAAAAGTAACCTTGTGCATGAGATTATTCTCTTCAAGAAACTTTTTGATTTCCTGCACGATATTTTTATTACCCCTTGCAAAACAGGAACTTCCTAAACAAATCACGATTTCTACCCGTCCGTTACTCATTGTAATCATTATTATTTCCAAAAGTAATTCATCGCAGGCAAAATACTGAAAAATATTTCATCCGGACAATTTTTGTTAAATAATTAACAATGTGAATTAAATAACATAAAAAGTCTATCTTTGTCATTGATAATTGTAACTCATTAATCATTAACCAAATGGGTCAGATAGAGACGGTTTTACAGAGATTTCAGACAAATACCAGGGACAATTTATTGCCCATACTTCAGGAAATTCAGCAGGAAACAGGATTTCTTTCTGAAGAGGCTATCATCAAAGTGAGCGGATATCTTAAAATCCCAACCAGTAAAATTTATGCAGTAGCCACTTTTTACGATCAGTTTCGCTTTATCCCACGGGCAAAATTCAGGATAAAAATTTGTGCAGGTACGGCCTGTCATATTACCGGCGCCGAAAGCATCCTGTCGCAACTCGAAAAGCGACTAAACATTAAAGCAGGTGAAACGTCCAAAGATGCCATGGTAAGCCTGGAAATCTCCCAATGCATCGGGGCCTGCGGACTTGCCCCGGTGATTTTGGTAAATGACACATTTTATGCTGTGGTAACAGCCGAAAAAATTGATGAAATCGTTGATTTTGTCAAAGGTACATCTGGAAATTAAATTACACAACAACGATGAGCAGCAAAACCCAATACCTGATTAATGAGGTCCTGATGAACTTTACAGGAGAAACCACTCCCGAAATTCAGAGCGAAATTGACCTCTTGCTTCGCAAACGGCTCGAAAAACCTTTAATTTATGTTGGCACCGGCACTTGCGGAATCGCAGCCGGCGCTGACAAAACGCTTCAAAAAGTTAAGGATTATCTTCAAACAGCCAATCTTGACGCCGAAATTGTTGAAGTTGGATGCGTTGGCCTTTGCAGCGCCGAGCCTTTGCTCGATATTCAACTGCCTGGCAAAGCAAGAATCAGCTTTCAAAAAGCCACCCACGAAAAGGTGAACTCCATTCTGGATGAATGTTTTCACAACCAGATTTCGGGTGACCATGTGCTTGGCCAGGTAAAAAATGATCAGCACGAACTTTGGGAAAATATTCCGATAATCAATGACCTTCCTTTTTTCAAGAAACAAAAACGCATCCTGTTGTACGATTGCGGCGAGATTTCACCTTCAAGCCTCGACGAATACATTGCGCGGGGAGGTTATCAGCCATTTATAAAATCCATTCTCAACTATCCACCCGATGAAGTTTGCGATATTATCGAAGACAGCGGCCTGCGCGGGCGCGGCGGTAGCGGCTATCCCACAGCAAAAAAATGGAAAATTGCACGCACCACAGCCAGCGATCAAAAATACCTGATTTGCAATGCCGACGAAAGCGATCCCGGCGCCTACATGGACCGTGCTTTGGTCGAAGGAAACCCGCACCGTTTAATCGAAGGAATCGCCATCAGCGCCTACGCCATGGGTGCGAGCAAAGCTTACATTTATATCCGCAACGAGTATAAACTTGCCGTAAAACGTCTTAAAAATGCGTTGCAACAAGCCAAAGATTTTGGTTTTACCGGAAGCAACATTTTCAACAGCGGTTTTAACCTGCAGATTTTTCTTCGCGAAGGCCCCGGAGCCTTTGTTTGCGGCGAAGAAACCGCTCTCATCAAAAGCCTCGAAGGGCGAAGAGGGATGCCGCGCATTAAGCCCCCCTACCCTTCCGAAAAAGGTTTATTCAGCAAGCCAACAGTTGTAAACAATGTCGAAACGCTTGCAAATGTGCCGCTTATCTTAAAAAATGGCCCAAAATGGTTTAAAGCAATCGGCACCAAAAAAAGTACCGGCACCAAGTTGTTTGCCCTTACGGGGAAAACCACGCACACGGGTCTGGTTGAAGTTCCTTTTGGAATTACCCTGGAAGAGATTATTTATGAAATCGGAGGCGGAATAAAAAATTCCAGACAATTTAAAGCCATCCAGATTGGTGGCCCTTCGGGAAGTTGCATTCCCGAACAACGGATAAATCTTAAAATTGATTACGATCTTTTTGAAGACGAAAAACTCATCATGGGATCAGGCGGCATGGTTGTGATGGACGAAGATACCTGCATGGTGGATATGACCAAATTCTTCATCAATTTCCTGCAAAAGGAAAGCTGCGGAAAGTGCATCCCCTGCCGCGAAGGCACCAACCGAATGTACGAAATTTTAAATGCCATCACCCAGCGACCGAAAACAGAGGAGCAACACGAAACTTTATCACGGTTTAAAGGCGTGATGCAGTTGGAAAGCCTGGCCCAGGTTATCAGGGAAACTTCGCTATGCGGACTTGGAAAAACTGCTCCAAACCCCGTCCTGAGCGCCCTGGAATACTTCCGTGATGAATTTGAAGAACATATCTACGAAAAAAAATGCAGGGCAAATGTCTGCAAAAACCTGCGGGCTTTTATTATCTCGGCAGGTCGCTGCACCGGCTGCATGGCCTGCATAAAAAAATGCCCCACCGATGCTATTGTCGGATCGGCGCGACAGCCCCATTTTATCATTCAGGATAAGTGCATCAATTGCGGCGCATGTTACGATGCCTGCATTTTTTCGGCAATTGACATTGTGTGAAAAACAACAGATTTTTCGATAATCTCAAACAAAAGCAAAATTCAACTCACAATTTTAAAACATCAATTCTGATGATTTTTAACATCGAAGTAAACGACAAAACCATTAAAGCAAAAAAGGGCGACACCATCCTCGAAACCCTGCGTAAGAACGGCATAACGGTTCCAACGCTTTGCAACATGGAAACATTTACCCCTACCGGCGCCTGCCGCATTTGCGTGGTCGAAGTCGAAGGCCGCGACGACCTGGTAACTTCGTGCTCGCATCCTGTCGAAGAATGGATGAAAATAAAAACCCATTCGCCACGGGTAATCCGCGCAAGGCGCACCATTGTCGAATTATTGCTGTCGAGCCATCCCGACGATTGCCTGTATTGCATCCGCAATGGCTCGTGCGAATTGCAGCAACTGGCCCGCGAACTCGGCATCCGCGAACGAAGACTTCCCGTTGTAAAACCTCTGCGTAAAAAAGACCCGTCAAGTGCCAGCGTGGTGCGTGATCCGGCAAAATGTATCCTCTGCGGGCGTTGTGTGAGAATCTGCAAAGACCGCATCGGAATTTCGACGCTCGATTTTATCGGAAAAGGCATGGACACCACGATAGGCCCGAGTTTCAACAACAAACTCAATGTTTCGAACTGCATCAACTGCGGGCAATGCATCATGGTTTGTCCGACAGGCGCACTTCACGAAAAAGACAATATCAGCCAGGTTATGGAAGCCCTGCAAAATCCAGAAAAATATGTGGTGGTTCAGATTTCGCCAACAGTTTCGATTTCGCTGGCCGAAGAGTTTGGCGCAAAAACAGGAAAAGAAATGAGCGGCCTGCTGATTGCAACTTTGCGTAAAATGGGTTTTAACCGCGTTTTTAAGACTGCTTTTGCTGCTGATATGATGATTAACCAGGTAGCTGAGGAGCTTTTCCAGCGACTCGAAAATGGAAACAATCTTCCGATGTTTTCGAGCGATTGCCCGGCTTTTATCAAATACATGGAAGAATATCATCACGACCTGCTTCCAAATATTTCGGTTTGCAAATCGCCGCAGCAAATCATGGGAAGCCTCATCAAACATCATTATGCAAGGCAGCAAAAGATAAAGGCCGAAAACATTTTCTCGGTTTCGCTGATGCCCTGCACCGCCAAAAAATTTGAAGCCCAGCGCGAGGAAAATACCCACAAAGGAATTTCGGACATTGACACCGTGCTTACAACCCGCGAAGTGGTGCGGATGATAAACCTTTATGGCCTCGACATGCAGCAAAGTGTGCCCGAACTTGCCGACAGCCCTTTCGCCATCAGGAGTTCATCGGGTAAAATTAT
>CAYOWJ010000108.1:7442-11466 GCA_964407625.1 uncultured Lentimicrobiaceae bacterium | reverse complement strand
CAACATCCCGTTTATCTTCCTGGCTTTTAACACCATCAGCCGTCAGTTTGCCATCAGAAGTTTTATTGCCATTGTTTTGCTTGCCATTACAGTGTCGGTGATAAATTTTCCTACCGTAACCGACGACAAACTGCTGATTGCCGTGTTTGGTGGTTTTTTCCTGGGACTGGGAATCGGACTTGCCATTCGTGGCGGCTCGGTAATTGACGGGACCGAGATTCTGGCCGTTTATATAGGCCGCCGGACTTCATTAACCATTGGTGATACGATTTTGATATTTAATGTGATGATATTTTCGGTGGCCGCCTGGGTATTTTCGGTTGAGATTGCTTTGTACGCTATCTTAACTTACCTTGCCGCCTCCAAAACCGTCGACTTTATTGTTTCGGGGATTGAAGAATATGTTGGCGTGACCATCATCTCCGAAAAAAGCGAAGAAATACGCCTGGCCATCATCGAAAAACTGGGAAGGGGTTGCACCATTTATTCCGGCAAAAAAGGCTTTGCCAAAAGAGGCGAACCATTAAAAGAAACCGACATTGTTTATTCGCTGCTCACCCGGCTTGAACTCTCGAAACTGCAAACTGAAGTTGATAAAATTGATGCTACTGCATTTATTATCATGCACAATATTAAAGATGTAAAAGGCGGGATGATTAAGAAAAGGCCGCTGGCGAAGTGAAGAAAGAAGGCAGAAGAAGGCGTGAGGCATGAGGCGTGAGGAAGAAGTAGGCAGTGAAGAGTAGGCAGTGGGCAGTGGGCAGTGAAGAGAGTAGGCAGTTACCAATGGGCAGTAGGCGGAAGAAGGCGGGAGTAGGATGGAAGAATGGAACAATTCGACAATGGAAGAGTGGAAAAAAGGAATGGTGGAAGGTTGGAATGGTGGAAGAATTCGACAATTGAAGAATGGAAGAATTCGACCCCTGATAGCTATCAGGGCGACAATGGAAGAATGGAATGTTGGAAAGATTTTACCACGGACGTGTCCGACTACTGGCGGAGGCACAGAGGACACAGAAGAAACACTGAGAAGAAAAAGTGGAATAGTGGAATGATGGAATGATGGAATTTTAGCATATCCCGAAACTGCTCAACTGTGATACTGCTTACCGCCGACTTCTTACCGCCCACTTCCGACTTCCGATTTCGCCTACTGCCAACCGGCGACTGCCAACTGCCTACTGGCGACTGCCAACTGCCTACTGCCTACTGGCGACTGCCAACTGCCAACTGGCGACTGCCTACTTCCTCACGCCTCACGCCTCACGCCTCACGCCTTTTACTGCCTACTGCCCAATTCCGCCTTGCTCCTTTTTCAAAATATTTTTGTTTCTTTGATCTTTTGAAACTTCACAAATAGTTGTCATTATGAAGCGAAGAGACATTGTATTTCTGGTGCTTGCCGGATTTTTTATTGCCAATGCCGTTATTGGTGAGATGATTGGCGGAAAACTCATCCAGATCGGACCGTTTATGATGAGCATCGGCATTATTCCGTGGCCGGTGGTTTTCCTTTCGACGGACCTGATTAATGAATATTTCGGTAAAAAAGGGGTTCGCACCATCACCTTCCTCACCGCAGGATTGATCGTTTATACTTTTATTATCCTTTTTGCAGGAATGAGCGTTGGCTCGGCTTCGTTTTCGCCGGTGAGTTCGGAACAGTTTGATGCCGTTTTCGGGCAGTCTCTCTGGATCATTGTTGGAAGCCTTACCGCATTTTTGCTTTCGCAGTTGATCGATGTGGGTGTTTTTTGGCTGATCAGGAGCCGGACAGGCCACAGGCTAATCTGGCTGCGGGCTACTGGTTCAACGGTGGTGTCGCAGCTCATCGACACGTTTGTGGTCTCCGGAATCGCATTCTGGCTTCCCGGGAAAATCACGCTATCCGAATACGTCAATGTTGCCTTTACGGGATATGTTTTTAAGTTTATCATCGCTTTAAGCGTTACCCCGCTGATTTACCTGGGACATGCTGCCGTTCGCCGTTACCTGGGAGAGGAAGAATCAGAGAAGCTTGTCGCGGAGGCTTCAAAAGCCACCATTGGAGAAAGTTAGCGCAGGCTCACCAGAAATAAAATTACTACCGGCAGCAACTGATTAAAGGGTTAAACCGCTCAGGCGGGAGCTTAAATGGCACCGAATCCGAAACCTTCCTGAATCCTGTCTTTAAAACATTTACTTTTGCCGCTAATTAAACCTACACTGCTTTTTACCGAAAAGGTGGTGCTGTAATTTCTTTAACGTGCTAAAAATATGGCATTTGATATGGAAATTCCAATGTTAACTGTGGCGATTATCATGAGTTTTGCCGTTTTCTTTATTCCAAAGAAATGGCAATACCTGTTTGGGTTATTGCTGCATCTTGATGTGATTATTGCTACCAGCATGCTGGCCTTTGATGCCATGACGGGGGCTTCAGCCCAATCGCCGGCATTGGTTTACCTCCTCGGAAATCCCATTTACCTGGTCGTCGACGGATTATCTGCATTTTTTGTTTTGGTTGTCAATTTTACCATGCTCACCGGCGTATTATATGCCGGTGGTTATCTGAAACCTTACGCCGAAAAGAAGCTTAAAGCCGATATGGCGCTTCACTATTTTAGTTTTTTGTGGTTTCATATTTCGATGCTGTTGGTTTGTACGGTCAGGGATGGACTTGCTTTTCTGATCGTCTGGGAAATCATGTCGTTGTCGTCGATGATGCTGGTTATTTTCGACCATCAAAATCCAAAAACCCTCAAAGCAGGCATCAATTACCTGGTTCAGATGCATTTGAGCATTACATTCCTGGCAATAGGCTTTATCTGGGTTTATGCAGAAACAGGCTCGTTTGGTTTTGATGCGTTCCTGACTTACTTCGGGTCGAACAGCAATATCTGGCTATTCCTGATTTTCTTTACCGGGTTTGGGATAAAAGCAGGGTTCGTGCCTTTGCACACCTGGCTGCCTCACGCTCATCCTGCTGCGCCTTCGCATGTGTCGGGTGTGATGTCGGGTGTGATTGTAAAACTCGGTATTTACGGGATATTCAGGGTTATTTCTTATCTGAAGGCTGATTTCTTGCTGCTGGGCGAGATCGTGGTTTCCATTTCGGTACTGACCGGACTTTATGGAATTTTGAATGCGGCCATCCGCCGGGACTTTAAACAGATGCTGGCCTATTGCACCATCGAAAATATCGGGATCATCGGTATAGGAATAGGGCTTGGTCTGATGGGGCTGGGCAATGGCTCAGCGGTTTTGTATTACCTCGGATTTGGCGGCGCCCTTTTGCATGTGCTGAACCATTCGCTGTTTAAATCGTTGCTTTTTTATTCGGCAGGCTCGGTTTACCAGCAAACACATACCCGCGACATGGACAAGCTTGGCGGGTTGATCAGGCAGATGCCAAAGACAGCCATCCTTTTTCTGATCGGAGCCCTGGCGATAGGCGGATTACCGCCTTTTAACGGCTTTGTTTCGGAGTTTGTGCTTTATTGCGGCCTCTTGGAGGGTTTGAAATCCAGCGACATCAGCCAGATTACTTTACTGGTGTTTACCCTGGCCGGATTAAGCATCATTGGCGGCATTTCGGTATTGACATTCACAAAAACATTTGGCACTATTTTCCTGGGATCCGAAAGGCAACCGCTTCATCACCAGCCAACCGAAGTTACACTGATCATGCTCATTCCTCAGTATTTAATTGTCGCTGCAATGCTGAGCGTGGCATTTTTCCCTCAGTTTTACCTGAATGCTATCGGAAATTTGCTCGCTGATATGGGAAATGGCCGAATCCCAATGCCGGCTTCAGGATTATCGGGTTATTCGAAAAGTATTGCCAACATCAACCTGTATTTTCTTTTATTGATGGCGATCGTGGCTGTGAGCTGGTTTGCCCGAAGCCTGGTCTTGCGGAACAGGTCAGTAAAAATGGAGCCTACCTGGGGATGTGCGTACCTTGCGCCCAACAGCAGGATGCAATATACCGGCAAATCGTTTTCAAAATCGTTGAGCAAAATGTTTAATTTTATCCTTGTCG
>CAYOWJ010000108.1:0-7342 GCA_964407625.1 uncultured Lentimicrobiaceae bacterium | reverse complement strand
ACCGGCAAATCGTTTTCAAAATCGTTGAGCAAAATGTTTAATTTTATCCTTGTCGAAGAAAAAAAATACCAGGAACTGAAACCCGGGGAGATATTTCCCGTAAACCGAAAACACCGGTCGCTGTACCACGATTTTTTCGAAAACCGGCTTATTATTTTCATGACGCATCAATTGATTTATGCCGTCAATTACTTTAAATTTATCCAGAACGGGCGGGTGCAATCGTATGTGTGGTACGGGATTGTGTTTATGCTGACCATTTTCGTTCTCACGGCTTTAAATATTTTAAAATGAACCTGATAAAAATATTTCTGGCAATACCGGTTTTGGTAATCGTTATGATCCCATTTTTAAAGGTGAAGGGAAATGGTGTGGCCGTTTTTTTAGCCATTGTCATTAATTCGATGTTGTCGGGTTATTTTGCATTTCAGGCTTTATCGGGTCAATATCTGGAATTTGCTTTCACGGGGAGTTTGGTTACCGGCCCTGTCAATCTCAGGATTGATGCCCTTTCGGGATGGTTTATCATGATTATCAATTTTGTGTTTATTACCGGTGGGTTTTACGGCTTGTTTTACATGAAAGCCTATCAGGATCAAAAAAATAACCTTCGTCTTCATGGGGTAGCGTTTTTGTTGATACACGCCGCCCTTACCGGCCTTTGCGTGATTCAAAACAGCATCGTTTTTTTAATTGCATGGGAAATCATGGCGATTTCAGGAGCCCTGGTAGTTATGTTTGAACACGAAAAGATGGCTGCCATCAAGGCCGGGCAGAATTATCTGATTCAATCGCATTTCTCCATCCTGCTCCTGATGATTGGATTTATCTGGGTGGCTTTTAAAACCGGAAGTTACGATTTCAGTGCAATAACAGCCTATTCTTCAGCAAATCCGGAAGGCATCGGGCTTATTTTGTTTCTTGTTTTTTTTGCCGGATTTGCTATCAAAGCAGGGTTTGTGCCTTTTCATACCTGGCTGCCTTATGCCCATCCGGCGGCGCCATCGCATGTTTCGGGGATTATGTCGGGGGTGATGATTAAAATCGGGATTTTTGGGATGTTGCGAATGATAACCCTGGTTAAGTGTGATTTTTATACCGTTGGAATGATCATCCTTACTTTTTCGGTGATTTCGGGTTTGTATGGGGTGATGCTCGCCATCATGCAACACAACCTTAAAAAATTGCTGGCATACCACAGCATCGAAAACATTGGCATTATCGGCATGGGAATCGGCATCGGCTGTATCGGCATGGGAAACGGCAATTACCTGCTCGCCTCACTGGGTTTTGCAGGTGGTTTGTTGCATACGTTAAACCACGCATTGTTTAAATCGCTTTTATTTTTCACCGCCGGAAATGTTTATCAGGCAACGCATTCGCTGCATATCGAGCACTTAGGTGGGTTGATTAAGAAAATGCCGCAAACAGCTTTGCTTTTCCTGGTTGCAGCGGTCGCCATTTCAGGAATACCGCCGTTTAACGGGTTTATTTCGGAATTCATCATCTTCAGCGGGTATTTTACCTGGATGCAGAGTTCGGTGCTTGGCCCTCAGATGACGATCATTTTTTCGGTACTTGCCCTCGTTTTGATTGGCGGCCTTGCCATGCTGTGTTTTACCAAAGCTTTTGGAATCGTGTTTTTGGGAAATCCCCGCCATAAATTTCATGATGAAATTAAAGAAGTCCCTTTCCTGCAGCTTCTGCCGCTCTACTTTATCGCTTTTTTCATCGTCGTTATAGGCGTATTTCCTCAGTTTTTCCTGGATGTTTTATCCCAGCCTGTACAATTGTTTACGGGCATTCCGGCACCAGGAATAATCCCTTTCCAGATCAAAACCGGCGAAATCCTTTCGCCGCTGACCACCGCTACCTGGATTTTTATCCTGATCATTGCTTCAACTTTTATTGCCCGGAAATGGGTGATGAGAAACCGGAAAGTGGTGATCGGGCAAACCTGGGGCTGCGGATATTTAGCCCCGACCGAAAAACAGCAGTACACGGCCGGATCGTTTGTAAGGTCGTACAGCAAGCTTTTCAGACCATTTATATCTTCCTCAAAAGCCGAGAAAGAAGTTCATGGGGTATTCCCATCGGACGGGGCGTATCAAACAACCATTTATGACCATCTTGAAAGATATTTTATCGATAATCCAATAGCAGCTTTTAAATCGTTGCTGGGAAGGTTTTCATTCCTTCAGAATGGGAAGCTGCAATTCTATATTTTGTACGGGATCGTATTTATCGTGACTGTAATTTTGGTTCCTTACCTTTACGATCAGATCGTTTTATTTATCGAATTTATAAAGCAAATCTAATTATGCTGAGTTTAATTCTTATCATCATTGCCAGCGCCTTTTTCACGGGGATTATCCTGCGTGTAAAAAGTATGGCATCGGGGCGCAAGGGTCCGGGTATTTTTCAGCCTTTAAAAGATGTTGCAAGGCTCTTTAAAAAAGGAGTTGTGTACAGCGAAACCACGAGTTTTGTTTTCCGGATCGCACCAACCATTTACTTTTCGTCGGTGGTGATGGCCATGCTGGTTGTTCCTTTCGGGCAATCGAAAGGGATTGTAAGTTTCAACGGTGATTTCATCTTTTTTGCTTACGTGCTGGCACTTGGCAAGTTTTTCAGCATCATCTCGGCGATGGATACCGGCAGTAGTTTCGAAGGGATGGGCGCAAGTCGTGAAGCCCTTTATTCGATGTTTGCCGAACCTGCCTTTTTTATCCTGATGGGCTCGATTGCACTGCTCACAGGGTTCACCTCTTTTCAGGAGATGTTTGCCGCTTTTCATATTGGTTCGTACATCAGTTATGCATTGGCCATTCTTGGCACCTTTGTGCTGATGATGGTTGCGATGGTCGAAAACAGCCGGATGCCGATTGACGATCCTAAAACCCACCTCGAACTTACCATGGTGCACGAAGTGATGATCCTCGACAACAGCGGCTTTGATCTTGGCCTGATACTTACCGCCGGATACCTGAAGTTTGCCATTTACGGTACTTTGGTGGTAAATATGTTTATCGGGATGTTTCCGTACCAGTATTCGATTCCGGCGTTTTTTGTCATTCAGCTTGTGCTGGCTACCGGCGTTGGTCTCATCGAATCGTTTATGGCCCGTTTCCGGATGAGCCACAACGCACAGTTTATTTTTGTCTTAACATCGGTTAGCCTCCTCATTTTCTTCGGAGTACTGCTGATTTTAGGAAAATTTGCTTAACCTTTAATTTCAAAAGCTATGATAGATGTATTGTTAATCACCTTCATCATTACGCTGTTTTACATCGCCATTGCAAACCGGATGCTGACTTATTTAAAAGTGCTGGCATTTCAGGGAGTATTGTTGTTTGCGGTTGTATTCCTTCAGTTGAGCGAAATCAATCCAGTAAACCTTGCACTGATTTTGTTGGAAACGATTGTTTTTAAGTCGGTGGCTGTGCCGCTTTTTATGGCGTACGTGCTTAAGCGCAACAGGATAACCCGTGAAGCCGAGCCTTTTTTACCCAATTTTGTCTCGTTAATCATTACAACGCTTATCGTGGTGGTGACCATTTTGCTGGCCAATGGCGTAAAGGACGCACACCTGGATAAGATATTTTTTGTGGTGGCCTTGTCGTCGCTTTTTATGGGTTTGTATTTTATAGCCACCCGCCGTAAAATTATTACCCATGTGATTGGTTACCTGATTATCGAAAACGGGGTATTTGTGCTGTCGCTGGCAGTCGGCAACGAAATGCCGATGCTGGTAAACCTTGGAATTATGCTCGATATCTTTGCCAGCGTGCTGATACTTGGCATTTTCCTTAACAAAATCGGTGATGTATTTAAAGACGTTGATGTCAATCAGTTAAGTAATCTGAAGGACTACTAAGCAAAAAAGAAAAATGATAGGAATTTATCTTACAGGAGCTATTTCGTTAGCAGTTGCATTATTTCTGAACCGGAATAAGGCAATCTCAATTGTTTTGTTGGGAATATTTGTCGTCCTTCAGGGAGCAATAACGGCACACGCATATTTGAACATTCGTTCGACCGAACTGAGTTATTTTACTTACGATCCGCTGGCTGTATTGCTGCTTTTAACCCTTGGCATTATTGCCATTCCTGCAATTATTCACAGTTATATTTATCTGGAAAGCCATTTTACAACCGCTGCATCCAGGGGTATTTATTACGGAGCCGTAGTTTTGTTGTTAACAGCCATCAGCGCCGGTTACCTGGCCAACCATATTGCCGTTATCTGGATTTTTACCGAAATTACAACCTTGAGTGCCTCGGCGCTGATTTATCACCACCGGAATAAACTGGCGCTCGAAGGTACCTGGAAATACGTGTTTATCTGTGCCATCAGCATCACTTTTGTATTTATCGGGATTTTGTTTTTGAGCCTTTCGCTCGAAAATGCAGGTTCCGATGATCTTTCTTTTAAAAATCTCTTAGCCAATAGTGCTCATTTAAACCCTTTCTGGTTGAAACTTGCATTTCTGTTCATTTTTACAGGCTTTACCGCCAAATTGGGATTGGTGCCCATGTTTACTGCCGGTATTGATGCTAAAGATAAAGCCCCGGCTCCTGCCGGCGCCTTGCTCTCGAGTGTTTTGCTGAACCTTGGTTTTGTCGGGATTTTTCGCTTTTACATTATCGTTGCAAACACACCCCTGCATCACTGGGCCAACCTGGTGATAGGAATTGCCGCGTTTTTATCCATATTTATTGCAACGGTTTACATGGTCAAGGTTAAGAACATCAAGCGAATGATGGCCTATTCGAGTATTGAACACACCGGACTGGTCATGCTGGGGATTGCTGCCGGAGGCATTGGCTATTATGCGGCTATTCTTCATGTAATTCTTCATGCCTTCGTAAAATCGAGTCTATTCTTTCAGTTTACCCAATTGTACCGGGTGTTTCAAACCAAGAGTATTTACTACGTGGGCAATTATTTCAAATATAATCCGGCCGGGGCGATGGTGCTTTTATTAGGTTTTATCAGTGCAACAGCCATGCCGCCGTCAGGCTTGTTTGTAAGCGAATTTATGATATTTCGTTCGCTTTTCGAAGCGCATCAAATCATTCTGCTGATTGCTGTTTTGCTTTTGCTTACGATGATTATCTGGGCTTTCGGAAAAAATGTTTTTAAAATGCTTTTCATTCCGCCTGTCGGGTTTGATGATTCCCATGTTCCGGTCATCAGTCCGTGGGAATCGTCCACCCAGTTTTTCCTGCTGGCGCTTGCAGTCTATCTCGGATTGAATCCTCCTGCTGAATTTGTTCAGCTTATCAACGAAAGTGTGATGATGTTACCAAAATAAAAAATGATGAACTACATTGCCATAGAAAACAATCAAACGATTCCGGTAGTTGACATTCCAGAAGTTAGTTACAACGAATTCTTCCTGCTGAATACTGAGTTTTTGGCCCATTCGCCCGAGAGGCATTGCGTGACTTATTTTGGCTATCCGGTTGGAAATGAAATAAAACTGCTTTGCTGTATTGCCGATGACAGTGTGCACAAGATATTTGTGTCGTCAAGCCGGGTAAAACCATCTGCTACGCTTGATTCGTTTACTGCCGTGAATTTCTGTTTCGAAAAGTTTGAACGCGAGATCCACGAGAATTTTGGAATTGGCTATAAAGATCATCCATGGCTAAAGCCGGTGCGTTATTCCCAGAACCGCGCCGATCATTCAAAAACCCTTGCCAACTATCCGTTTTTTGCCATCGATAGTGATGAACTTCACGAAGTTGGCGTTGGCCCGATACATGCCGGTGTTATCGAGCCGGGCCATTTCAGATTTATCTGCAACGGCGAGCAAATCCTTCATCTCGAAATTCAACTGGGCTACCAACATCGTGGCATCGAAAAGCAGTTTATCGAAAAGAAAAAACTGCTGCAACGTGCCACCATTGCCGAATCCATCGCTGGTGATACGGTGGTTGGGCATACCACGGCTTTTTCGCAGGTCTGGGAAAGTTTATGCGGTGTCGGGGTTTCGCATGATATCGGATACGCCCGGACAATTGCCCTCGAACTGGAGCGGATGGCCGTCCACACAGGCGATTTAAGTGCCATTTGTACCGATGTTGCCTATCAGTTGGGAAGTTCGGTGTATGGCCGTTTGCGCACGCCGCTTATCAATTTCATGCAGGAATGGGGTGGTAACCGGTTGTCGAAAGGTTTGATCAGACCTGGCCGGAACCAGTTTCCTTTTACCCATGAACTGGCAAAACGTTTACAGGAGGTTTTTGATGCTTTTGAACCCGATTTTCTCGAAATGAACAGGCAACTCAAACAATTGCCAAGCGCCCTTTCGCGCTTTGAGCGTACCGGTGTGGTTTCTTATGACGATGTTTTGTCGATCGGTACCGTGGGCATGGCCGCCAGGATGAACGGGCTAAAACGCGACATCCGTATGTCGCATCCTTACGCCCTTTATGCCGGATTAAATCACGAGCCTGTCATCAAACATCATGGCGACGTTTATTCCAGGGTTCAGATCCGCATGCAGGAAGTGAGCCAGAGTATGCAATATTTGCGGGAAATCGTTAAAAATGTTCCCGAAATACCTGAAAATACGCCTTCCGTCGGAAGCCCAAAACCCAACGCATTTGCGCTTTCGCTGGTTGAAGGCTGGCGTGGCGAAATCTGTCACTGCGCCGTAACTGATGATAAAGGAGAACTGATTATTTATAAAGTCAAGGATCCTTCTTTTCACAACTGGCTGGCTTTGGCCCTGGCTGTGCGGAATAACGAAATCTCCGATTTTCCGGTTTGCAACAAGAGTTTTAACCTGTCGTATGCAGGCCACGATTTGTAATTATTAAATGATAAGACCATGCTCACTAATATCAAAATAGTTTATCACCAGGGGAAACAGTTTATTCCTGATGTCACCAAAGCCAAAGTCCCCGGCATTTTCAGGGGACGTCCTGTGATCAGTTCCGAAAAGGTAAATGAAACCGCATTACTTGACTTGTGCCCGGTTGATGCGATCTCGGCAGGCCCGGTGAGGATTGATCTGGGAAAGTGCACTTTCTGCGGTGAATGCAGCAGACAGTTTCCGGAGAAAATTACATTTACCACCGACTACAAAATTGCCACCAACGAGCGCGACCAGCTTATTATTAAAGAAGGCGATGACAAGCCTGTTGAGGTTAATCCTGAAAAGGTCAGGGACGAAATTCACCGCGTATTTGGCAGGTCATTAAAACTCCGGCAGGTTTGCGCCGGAGGTGATAACAGTTGCGAAATGGAACTCAATGCTGCAAATAATGTCCAGTTCGATATGAGCCGTTTTGGAATTGATTTTGTTGCATCGCCACGCCATGCCGACGG
>CAYOWJ010000107.1:5657-11481 GCA_964407625.1 uncultured Lentimicrobiaceae bacterium | reverse complement strand
GTGAAAACAGGACCATTAACTTTGCCGGTTGCCAAAATTGAATTGGCAACTTCCTGGCTTACACAGATGCGAATAGCATGGTTGGATAAACAGTCATACAAGGGCGTATCAGGTATCGAATGCCTGAATCCCTGAATTAGATTAATAACAGGCTTTGGCCATTTTTTTCGCTCAGGATAAGGAAGTGTGAACCAATCCATTCCTGCTAAAAAAAGTACATCAGCTTCTAATGGGCTCCATTCTGGCAGTTTATTTTGTGCTGAACTCAGCCATGGATTGTTATCTGAAACATCACCACCTGATTCCATATAAATGAAAGGCGTGAAGTTCGCTGTCATTTTTATGTGATTAAAATAGTCCCAAACCTTAAGATGCCCTCCGGTGAATCTCTTAAAATTTCTATAGAAATAGACTTTCTTCATGATTTTTAGCAATAGAGGATTTCTTTAAAACAGCAAGTAATGAAATAAGAGTTGTTATAAGTGAATTAATGCTGGTGGTAGTTTTCCAATATTATGCAGTGGAGTCATGCTTATGTCTTCAAAATACTTCTGATACCACAGCATACAATAACCACTGTAGTTTTTAGATAGTTGAGAGATGTCTTCCCTGTACTTTTCACTCAAAAATTGGAGTACTTTTTCTGGAATCTCCATTTCCGGAGACGCGTTGTTTTTTAGAAATAGCTTGTTTGATGTTTCATAAATTCTCTGTTTTGCACCCAAAAATCCGGCAATTCCATTTACCAGATTATGCGGTTGTTCAATAATAGCATCATAAAAGCCCACTATCATTTGGTTTGTTTTAAAAACAGTACCATAATTTTGTATTGTTCGTAAATAGTTGCTTCTAAGTTCTTGTCCTGGTGAATCAAAATAATCAATAATATCCTTATAATCAAGTGATTTCTTTATTCTGTTTTTAGAATAGTTAAATCTGAACGAGGACCATGCTCTCTCTATTGGATCACGTATGATGAATATTAGTTTGACATTGGGTAGAAGATTTTTGATTTTAATAATATCTTCTATTTCAAGAATAGAGTAAGAAGGACTAAATTCACCCGTTAAACCATCCAGTTTTGAAAATTGGGATAAGTACCAGTGATCAGAAATATTTGGCAGATAGAAGTTTAAGAACCATTTAAATCTTTCATTGTCATTATTCCTAATGGCTCTTGTAAAATCAGCAATCATTCTTTTGCTGAAATTGACATTTGCTAATCTTTTAATGAAGAATTTATCAGCAATGAAATTTGGCGATGGATATTTGCGGTTGCGATCGAAATAGTGAAATTCTTTAATAAAAGGAAGCTTAAATTCCGGGTGTCTCTTCAGCTGATCAAACAGCCAGCTTGTTCCGGAACGTTGCGCTCCAATGCCAATAAAATCAGGTTTTGAATCAATCATTATTTTATCAAATTGTCGCCTCAAATACTGATACCTGCTATAGAAAAACTAAATGTGAAAAGGTAAATACGAGCAAATCTTTAACCAACAAAATCCCAAATCCTTATTGTTGGTCTAATACTGACCAACTGACTTCTTACTCCAACAATTCATCACAAAAGATTTTCCAGCTTTTGTCGTAATGTCACGATTCCAATACGCACCCGCATTCAACATTGCTTTAATTATCCAAAATGTTTAAAACTTACCCTCTTTCATATAATTAGCTTCTATGTAATCCTGCATATTGATTTCAACCCCTTCCAGATTTTTCCTCTATAATATCGTAATTGACAGTCGCTCTGATTCCTTCTTTATATGAAGCCCTATCTGTTTGACCAACATTTTGATTTTCCCATTGGTGTGTTGATAAAAATCCAGATTTCGTATTATGGATATCCCGTTACAAGTCTATAACATTCAATGAATACAGCCCTGTATTATCATCCGATCAAAAAAAATTTGCACAAACATATTATGACACCAAACTGTTTTTAAATACATTTGTATGCATATTTTTCTTTTCGCAAATCTATTCATTTTTCGCATCAATAGCATTGTGACCTTTTGGTCGTTAAACACTTTTCAAATTTGGATTGTAAATCAAACAAGAGGAATTTATCCAAATGCCTTATACCACCTATCAACCCCGTACTATAAATAATGGATAACCGAACCTGTACCGTATTTAATACGGCTCTAATATGGCTTTGGTACGGCTTTAACATCCATTTTTCCTTTGTTTAATGCCCGGTTCATTGCCTGGTATTCCTTGATTACGTCAGCCGGATTGCCGTCCATCAATAGCTTCCCGTTACCCAACATGATGCAACGACTACAAACCTTTTCTACTTCTTTTTCAGAATGAGTAACCAACAAAATCGTCTTACCGGATGTGATCAGTTCATTGAATTTTTGATAACTTTTTTCCTTAAAAGCGGCATCGCCCACTGCAAGTACCTCATCAATGGCCAAAATATCAGCATCAATAAAAATGCTGATCGAAAACGCCAGCCTTGAACGCATTCCGCGGGAATAAGTACGAATGGGCTGGTCTATAAAATCGCCCAATTCGGCAAATTCGACAGCCTTTTCAATAATTTCTGCCGATTTCTGCTTACCGAAATTTTGCAGAATGGTGAAATAGTACAAATTTTCTCTTCCGGTGAGATCTCCATGAAACCCGGTACCCAATTCAAAAAGCGGAACAATTTGCCCATTTACCACCACCGACCCGGTTGTTGGAGAGGTGATTCCTGCCACAACCCTTAACAATGTTGATTTACCGGAACCATTTCGGCCAATGATTCCCACAATTTCCCCTTTTGCTACGTCAAAACTTATATCATCAAGGGCAGTAAATTTTTGGTATTTCTTATTCAAAAATGGGATCAATTCATTGAACAACCTTCCTGAACCAGTATTGTAAAGGTGGTATTGCTTTGAAATATTCCTAAGTTGGATTTGAATGTTTTCGTTCATAAAAGCAATAGTTTAATGGATTGCATCAGCAAAGTTGGGACTCAGCTTTTTAAAAACAAACGCACCGACAATTAAAAAAAACAGTGTTGAAGTCCAAAACGAAATCATTGCGAAACCATCACTCCAAAAAGGTTTGTGGTAAAGCAAACTCATCCGGTAACCTTCCACGATATAAAAAAGAGGGTTTAATTTGAAATAAACCTGGTATTTTTCAGGAAACATAGATAAATCCCAGAATATCGGGGTAAGGAAGAACAACCCACGCATCACGATGCCAATGATGTACTGAAGGTCGTGCAGAAATATTACAACAGATGAGGTAAGCCAGGTAACCCCTGTTAAAAACAACCAGGAGGCAAACATAAAATACAATATTTGAAACCAATACCAGGAAAACCCAAAACCATGCAAAAGGATGATAAAAATGGTAATGCAAAGAACAATTATGTGGGTAAAAAATGATGACATGATTGTTATGGAGGGTATCAGTGTGGTGGGAATATGCAGGAGTTTTATCAGGTACGAATAGCCCCGGATGCTCTGCGTAGCCTGCTGCAGGCTTTTACTCACAAAATCGAAACCTATCATACCCGAAAGCATGTAAACCGCAAAAGGATAGTTTTCCCGCTCGCCCCGGTCTCTCAGAAAAGTAAAGACGATGAGCATTATGACCAAAAGAGCCAGTGGTTCTAGCACAGCCCATGCCAGCCCGAAATAGTTGCGGGCGTATTTTATCTTGAAATCACGGAGGGCGAGGTGGTATATGAGGTTCCAATTTTTAACAAGATCGGCAATAAATTTTGCTCTTTCTAATAAAATCATCTTAGTCTAAAGTATTATAATGAACTGGTCTTAGGCGGATTTTGGGTTTTAAAAGGATAAGTACCTCCGAGGTACTTTTTCCCTAACTTTATGTTGGATTCGTAGAAATGGTCATAAAGAAATTTCTTTTCATCATCTGAAAGCAAACTCTTGACTTTAAAAAACGGAGCTAATCGCGTAAGAAAGTAATTAATGCGATAATCACATTTTAGTGATTTTTTCGGTTTTAACCTGAATATTATGTTTATTTTTCTTTTAATTTCGACCATATTATCTGGCAGGCGTGGATTATAGTCTTTGTTCTGACTTTGGGAAAGCATCGGTAAATTTTTAAAATCGATTGAATTGCCGAAACCTGTTGCTTCCAAAACATCGGCGGCAATCCCATTCGCGAAGTTCGACTTGTCATAAACCCGAACAATGATATTTTCATCACCAAACACCATTGCCCATTTTTCGATTTCTTCAAAATAGTCAAGGGTAAGCCATCCCTGGTTTAGCATTTTTTTAATTGTACGTGTTTCGTTGCCGCTTTTTATTGCCTGATTATATGCCGACTCGAAATAAGCGATCGGTTCGCGTATGTAAACCAATATCTTAACCTTGTAATTTCCAAATTGCTCTTTGATAAATCTGATCTGTGACTCACACTGCCTGAATCTGCTAAATGCCTCGCTGCTAATAAAAATGCCCGAACATTTTGTTTTTGCCAACTCCTGATGCAACAATTTCCAATAATGATCAAAACTATATTTGGCATAAATACCCGAATTGACAAAAGTTGGCAGAGGCTTGTTACAGGCAAAAAGTAAACTCTCGGCGAGCGAATGGTGAGCAGGCGACTCCCGTTCACCGCGGCATTCTAACGGGTAAAACAGATTGTTCTTTTCCAGTAACTTTACATTTTTGAAAAATGTTTTTTGAATAGCTGTAGTGCCGGTTTTGTTATAGCCAATGTGGAGGTAAACAGTTTTCATTACTTTTGGATTTTACCAGGTAAAATCTTCACCTATAATTGATTTCAACTTTTGATTGTGAATGTAAAAATACCTTTCGAGCCTTTTTCGGGTTTCGATTTGCATGGGTGGATAATTGCAATTTAGCTGAATTTCATAATCATCAGGCATTTGATGAGAAATTCCGGGGAAGTAATAAGCCCTTTTGAGTTCACTTTGCAGATTTGCAAAAAAACGCTCGCTTTTAATGAACAGAAAACTTGATATTAGGAAATATTGAAACCAATTTAAGAGCTGCTCATCATACTTTCCTCTTGAGAGGTAGGAATTATACTGATGTATTTTGCTGCGAAAATCTGGCTGTGACAGTATTTTAGCGGTTTCCTGTTCAAGGCGCCTGGCTTCTGCCTCGGTGGCTTCTTCAAATGTTGCAAAGCTTTCCTGATTACGTTTTTAATCATCCAAAAGTGTGAATAGGCCCTGTCAATTGGGTTTCGGAGTAAAACAATCAATTTGATTTGCGGATAATGGATGGCGATTCGTTGCAATACAAGCGGTTGAAACAGGTAATAGGAGGTAGCTTCTCCCGTCAGTTTATTATGCTTTCACTTTGTGTGGAAAGTGATTTTCATACCAGGCTATGCCATTTTGATATGTTACATCAAGAAAACGAATTTCCTTTTTTCAGGCAATGCCAATTCAGGATGCTGCAATAAATAGTAGAACAGTGAAGAAGTTCCGCATTTTTGAGTGCCGATGATCAGGAAGTTGGGGTGCATTTGTTTAAAAGGTTGCCTGGTAGTTTTAAGGCTATTTGTAAAAACCCTGATTGTAAATCCAACTGTACTTTTCTCTGATATTCTGCAAAGCCGCCCTGGATAAACTTGATAGATGCAAAGTTTCGTCGTTTTTATTTTTATGAGGGAAGGGAATAATACGATACTGAAAAGGCTTAAGGATGCCTGGAACTTCAACAGCGAGGTTTTCGAACCGGATTATTCTACAATTTTCGGGGACTTTGCCATTTATCGTAAAGAATGATGCTAAATCTCCCTGAAAGTGCGTAATATCGGTCTGTGCAAAATCATCGAAACTCAGTCTGGAAGCTGCTAACCT
>CAYOWJ010000107.1:0-5557 GCA_964407625.1 uncultured Lentimicrobiaceae bacterium | reverse complement strand
CCGGTTTTCCCCAGATGAATAAATAACACCTCTTGATTAAACACCATTGTTTTATTTTCAAAATTATTAATTACCTGGAATCAGTTTTTCCCTTGCAGCCTGGTAAACCAACAGATCGAACCGGTTTTTCTCCATCACCTCATCAGCAATATCTCCCAATTCTTTAAGCACTTTTTGTGCACGGATTTCGTAATCGGCATTATTGAATGGCTGTGCTACATTTTTAGGGCGATACGAAAAATCGAGTTCGATTCCAATTTCTCTGAAAGCATTATCAAAATGCCTTAAACTCTCATCAAACATATCCACAACGCCAACGAATTTTTGTTTTTCTACTTCTTTTAGGGCATCACTCAATTGTTCTTGTGTGAGGTCAATTACTTTTTTATATCCGGCAAGGTAGCGGGTATGTATATTTCTAATCACAGCCATAACCCGTTCGTTCATAGACCATTTAACGTACTCGCTGAAATTCGCTGTTTTGGCTTTCAATGCGCCTGGTGTGTCGGTCTGTTGTAATCGCTCAAAATTATAAACCGATCGAATTCTTTCGATAGGGTGGCGCAAAAACATTACCGGAATCAAATTTAATTGACTTTGCGGTTCAATCTTAAACCAGATATGATGGCTCGAAAGCGCTTTGATTTCGGGGTGTTGGTTTAAATAACTGATCAGATATTTTTCGCCTTCTTGGCGCATTGGAACATCATCGTGGTGATTGCAAAAAGCTTCTCCAAAATTGTTTTTCAAAATTGAATCGAAAGTAGTGCCGGCATTTTTAAAAATATGCCGGTGGATGATGACGGTTCGTTTTGTTTCTGGTTTCATGGCTTTTTGTACTTTATAATAGAATTTACAATTGTTCATTTCCTGATTATTTGATGAGAAAAGGTTCCAAAACATCCATTTTGCCGCTTAATTCCTCAAGCAGGATTTTCTCATAATCAGGAATTGGCCTGTCTGCAGGATAAGTTTCGGGATACATCGAAAAATCCTCGTCGAAAAGCTTCTCACGGCCAAACCACTGGCGGGCAACCTGATTGTTGGATGCTTCAAAAAACTTGTAAAACTCCAAAGCCTCATGCCTCAATGGTTTTTTTCCAGGCCCGGGATAGTTCTTATTGACATTCTCAAATATCGTGTACCTTAATTTTTGCAATTCCCGGTTTTCGTTCCCCTGATTGATTTTATTGTTGAAGCATTGCATTATTTCCTGGGCGGTTTCGGAGAAGGATACATTTTTATTTTCAGGAATTTGGTAATCCATATTTTCAGGCAATTTGCAAACCCGGATAAAATCCTGCAAAAGGTCGTGGTTAATGAACCCGGCGGGATTAAATATCCGTGGAGTAATGCTTTCTTTTCCAAAAATAATGCTCCATTTTCCAAGTAGGTTTTGATAATTTACAAAATGACGAAGCTTAGCCGGATGGGGTAAAATGTTTTTTATTATGTACCCTTCTTTACATGCAGTGCTGTATTTACTTACCATCAGGCTATCCTGCCTTCTCAAATAAATAACAACCTTAATATCGGTAAACCATTTATTAAGAAGGTGTTTTAAGATTTCAATTTCACCGGGATCGTTTAATAAGGAACTGAAATGCTCCGATGTGATTATTACCTGTTTGATCTCCGGTTTCAAACCGGAGATTTCCTCCTCAAATTTTGCCAGAAAATCCTCCCGCCAGGCCTTTCTTTGAGCCATTTCGGTAAGATTATTCATTTTTAGATAAGTAGCATCTTTTTCATACGACAAGCACCACGATGCCAGGGGCCGGTGATTGCGCATTCCAATGGATTTAGGGAAATATATTCCTTTGTCAGCCAACAAATTTCTGTTCAGGTGAAGAAATTCCTGAATAGTGGTTGTTCCGGTTTTTTCGGTTCCGATATGGAGTATCAGGCCAGGCCGTTGCCCGGAAACAACCTGACTACCGGAGGATATTAAATTTCGAATGAATTTCATCATACAATTCATGCCTTGCGTTGTTGCGTATGTATTCCACTTCGTTTTCCGAAAGCATCCCTTTTTCAAATTTTTTTTTTGGCGCTTTTTTTCGGGCTTCCGTTAATTCTCTCAATACATTTTCATCAATTTGAAGTCCAAGTCTGTCGAAGATGGGTTGGATTGATTTTTTGGAATACAGCATTTCTTCATAGCTGAGACAAATTATATCAGCGCCACTGCGCAGTTCCGTCAGGGTATTGCCCAACGATTCGTTCCACCGTTCTACTGCCATAATATAGTTTTTTCCGGCAGGCCAATTTATGCCGTTCGCTGCCTTGCGATTCCACGATTCGGCCACATCGTAAATATTCCGGTAAATGTACAGGTAATGAAAATTTCCGAAAACCTGTTTTAGCTTCCAAAAAACCTGGTCAGCAAAAGTATATTTCGTGCCGAAAAGCGCGGCACTGTCCCATTTTTCGGAAATTGAACCATGACAACGAAATTTATTAAAGTCAGTATAGCCGGTATCGTTTTCATGGATAGTCAGGAACCTGTTTTTTTCGAAATGCTCAGCCGACAACTGAAACTTTTGAGGTTTCATCAAATTATTGTAACGCTCCATTCCTAAAACAACACGCTGATGCATACCAATGATGTTTGTTAAAATGCTTGTACCGGAACGTGCGCAACCCCCAACAAAAAGATATTTGCTTTTTTGTTGCGTTTCTGATGTTCTGTTGCGTTCAGTTTCAGCCAAGAGTGCCGGGTAAAAGTTTTTGAATATGTAATAATACTTGTGCTTGATGGCAGCAGCGGCTTCATCACTAAGTCTTTTTGGAGGGAGACTATTATCAATGCTTTTGTTCTCGTGTGGGAATGGATAATCATTTACAACATAAGGCCTTACAAGCTCAGGTACCTTGGTAGCCAATTCTTCAAACTTTACAATTTGTAAATTCTCAGGCCTCTTCCCGTCAATTTCGAAAAACGTTGACAGCATTCCATTGTAATGAACAAAATCCTTTTGTGCAAATGCGTCATATTCGCCCATAGCCGCATCAAGCAGGTTTTTGTTCTTCGGATTTTCTGACAAACGTTTAAAAGCATGCGGTTTTCTGAGCTGCTTAAAATACGAAAAATGCAGATCGAAGGGATTTCTTACGACCACTAAAATCAGCTTAAAATCGGCTAACTTCAGATTGTAGGGTGCGATTATTTCCTGTGCCGCACTTAGTGAACCATGTCTGTTGCCCGGAATCATTTCCTCATAGCCCAAAGCTTTGACTTTTTCCAGAGAGCTTTGCGGCAAAACATGATAAACAGGCGGCTTCAGTGTATTGCATAAATAATCGGTTACCGACATTCCGCCGGTTTTTCCCAGATGAATAAAAAGCACGTCTTTATTGAAAACCATTTTGAAAAGGTATTAATTTTTATAAAAAAGCCACGAGATTTTTTTTGCTCACCATTACACCGGATTTCTATTTCTTTGTATCTGTTAAATTTTTTGTGATCATGTCAAAACATATCAATTGGGAACAAATCCTTGTAAAACTCATCCTGATAGCGGGTGTGGCTTTATCGGTAATTCAATTTATATACAATCGCAGTCTTTGGGATGATGAGGCCAATCTTGCACTCAACATTATTCATCGCAGTGCCTTTGAGTTACTAAAACCACTTGATTCTATTCAGGTTGCTCCTGTATTGTTCCTTCAGATGGAAAAAATCTTCAGCCTGCTTATTCCTGAATCAGAGCGAGGCTTACGGCTATTCCCACTGATTTGTTTTCTGATAGCGTTATTCTCCTTTTCGGCATTGCTCAAGAAGCTTTTCAACAATCCGGTAGTTGTAATTTTTGGCCTTTCCTTATTCGTCTTTAATACATTTATTATCCGCTATTCGAACGAAGTAAAACAATACATGTGCGATATGATGCTTACAGCAGTTATTGGCTACCTGGTTCTGAGCCTTTATGATGATGAGAAAAAGAAATTCATATTGCTGGCTGTAGCAGGCGCTGTTGGTGTGTTTGTTTCAAACATTACGCCGATCATTTTAGCAACCGCCGGCTTGTACTTGTTACATTCCCATTTCTTTATCAAAAAAATCAAATTCCCGTATTTTATCAAAGTATCATTTGTCTGGGCGCTTGTTTTTGGTTTTTATTACTTCCTGTTTATTTATGATCATCCCAGCAGAGATATTCAGGTAAGTGCTTTTGATAAAAGAGGCGGGTTTTTTAATCCAAATCTTTTTACTGCTGAATTTTATGCGTCGGTTGAATTGATTTTTAAAAATTATTTTTTTGAATTATTACCCTTCGGGAAAGCCGGTACCATCATTCTCTCAATTCTTTATGGGTTCGGATTAATTATGCTGATCATTAATAAGAGAATGGGATTATTGATTTTGACTGTTTCGCCCTTACTCCTTCATCTGGTTTTATCGTCATTAAAAATGTATCCGGTGTTTTCGCGTCTGATGCTTTATCAAACGCCACTATTGATAATTGTTATTGTTTTTGGGGTGGAACAACTGTTTGCGTATTTTTCCAAAATACTTAAATCGAAACTTATTTTTAAGGCCGGATTGGTGTTATCCTTGTTGGTAATCATTCAGTTTTTTGTGAATGGTTATCCGTTTGTCAACCAGGAAATCAGAAAAAGTATTGACTTTATTCAGGAGAATATCTCCGAAGGAGAACCTGTTTATATTGATTGGCGTGCCCGACGTCAGTTTCAGTACTATGTTGATATTAATTATGTAAAGTTTACTGCACCAATTATTACCGGAACCAAATACAATGAATTTTCAGAAAAAAATATCAGCGACATAAAGTCACTATCCGGAAAGCATTGGGTCTTGTTTGCCGGAGGCAACGACGGGTTGCAAAAAAAGTTGATCAGGAAACTGGGAAAATCGGGTGTTAGAATTGAAAAAAGTTTTTTAACCAGCAAATCTCACACCTATCTGATTGACTTTTAAACCTTTCAGGGTTTCTAAATCGGCAAAATCTTTTCCAGCAGCTTCCCCGCAACTTCCTCTGTGTAATATTTTTCAATCAAATTTTTTCCACCAGATGAATATTTCTCCCAAACATTCTTATCAAGATAAAGCATTTTTATTTTATCAGCAAAATCATCCGCACCATCAGCAATCATGCTGTAATTTTCGATTTCAGGAATCCCCTCAGATGCAGCTTTTGTAATTACAGTTGGGATTTGATGATACAACGATTCCAACAGTTTTCCTTTTACCCCGGCGCCAAACCTGAGCGGTAAGATGGCAATTTTGCAGGTACGGTAAAAATTGATGAGTTCCTCGTCAGAAACATAACCTGTAACATTGATGGAAGGACTTTGAAGTTTTAAAATTTCTCCGGTAGGATGCGAACCTACAACATGCAGCCTGATGTCGGAGATTGTTTGTTTTACCAGCGGAAATATTTCATTCACAAACCAACGGATTGCATCGGGGTTGGGCGGATGGCCAAAATATCCCACAAATAAAATATCGCGCCGTTCATCGAATCCGGGAACTTTTTCGGGGATGTTTTCAAAAAAATAAACCGGAATTACCTGTACGGTTTTTTCCGGGGCA
>CAYOWJ010000106.1:0-11495 GCA_964407625.1 uncultured Lentimicrobiaceae bacterium | reverse complement strand
GGATACCATTTAACTCCTGAGATAAAACCAGACCCCGGACTTGTATCAAAACTAATTGTAGTTACTGTGTAATCCTTCATGGTGGTAAATGAGAATAACCTGTAATTGATGACTGCACCATAAGAAAAACCCTCTTTATGTGTAGTCTGAGGATCGTCGCCGGTGATTGCAAAAATGATAGCCGAATCAGCCTTCCAATATCCGGCGCCTCCACAAACCATTGCACCGTTGTCACCAACATAGAAAGCTCCAATGTAATCGCCTTCCTGGATTGGAATGTCGCCAATGCGTGGATTCGCTTGTAGGTTAACAATGAGAAAATGTGGCTCAACACGACTCGATTCAGGTCTTTCCCAGGTTGGCGGATAAGGAAAACTTTCGCATGCTTCCTTTGATCCTGGTAATTCCAGCTGAGTAGAATCAAAAAGAATTTCCCCTGGCAGGGTCCCTTTTTGATTGTATGATTGTCCTTTTAAGTTATTGGTAATTAAGAACGATATTACCAAAATACAGAATAATACACTAAGATTTTTTGAGTAACGTAAAAAATTCATGACTTTCCCCCTTTTTTGTTTTTGTAATGACTGACGACCATTCCCCAATGATCGTTTTACATATTGTTTTTTAATAATTGGTTGAAGAAGGTGAAAGGAAAATAAAATTATTAAAATCTATTATTTTTCATTGCAAACATACTACAATAAAAACCAATTACATAATAAAATTTCTTATTATTGGAAAAACAGATTAAAAAACAATGTTATCTAAATAATTATAAATGAGTTAATTGATTTAAAGTTCAAATTAATAAATAATAATTTTAAATAATTATCAAAAATTACGCCAGACAACAAGAATACTAGAATTTAATTTATTATTCAGCCAATTAAACATTATTACCTCAATTACTCAGGAAACCAAATTCATAAAAAAACCTGTAGTAGCCAAATTTATGGACTGTAATTCTCTGATTTTTGAATGTCGAAAAAATCTCTGATTTATTGCAAAAAAAACAGGCGATTCGATTCACAAGAAAAATCCTGACAAAAACTGGATCCCCACATTGATTGAAGTCAAAAAATTCGGCGCAAAATAATGAAATGTGAGGCAGATTTCTAAGTTTTTTTTGTAATGCATCGTAATTTAAATTGTTTATAAATTACTGATTGATTGTCATTTGATCACAAAACCGTAACAATTTACCAAAAAAAAAGCCCCGATTGCATTCGGGGCTTTGTTAGATTACTTCAACTGAACCTTAATAATTAAACACCTCGTCGAGCGATAATTCCTGTGTTTTCCCAATTTTTTGAAGGGTATTGAGGTTGATGGCATTTTTGTTACCCAGAACCAGGAAATTATATTTTAAATTTTTAATGTGTTTATTAAAAAAAGCCGATTCAAATTCGGTGAGGGTAATCGTTTGCATAGTCTGATAAACATCTTTGCGGTTGTCGAAAGTTAATCCCTGATCAAGATTTGCCAGATAAGTCCAGAAAATCCGATCTTTAATAATTCGTTCAGTATTAATTTTCTTGATGATAGACTCTTTCGCAAGCTCAAATTGTTTTACGGCCATTGGCATTTCATTCATCAATCCGAGCATGGCATCGGTTGCAATTTTTAGCTTGTCGGCCTGAGTTCCAACAAATCCATAAACAATATTATTTCGGTCGGCTTTCCCCGGGATCGAAAAACTGGCAAACGCACTGTAGGCCAAAGCTCTCGATTCTCTGATTTCCTGGAAAACTATTGAAGAGAGACCCCCTCCAAAATATTCGTCAAATAGTTCTGCAGGCGGAATTAAAGAAGCGTCAAATGGGGCTGCCTTGGAAACCATTAAAATATTAGCCTGTGCCATATCATAGTTTACCACGAAAACCTGATTTTCGATATTGTCGATTTGCGGATAAACTGTTGCTGCAGGAATTTCATTTAAAACTTCAGGCAGTTTGTGTGCTACGACAATCTTTTGTTTTGCATCATCAAAAGCAGCCGGTCCATAGTAAAACACCTTGTGCTTAAACGAAGTCATGCCGGCAATAAGTTTCGTCAGATCAGCCGGATTGATGCTTTTGAGATCATCAGAAGAAATGACATCACGGAAAGCTGAATTCTGACCATAAATTCCATAATTCAATAAACCGCCCCACAAAATGGTGTTTTTATCGAGTTTATCGTCGGCTCTTTGTTTTAACACCCCATCAATGTAATCATCATAAGATTTTTGGTCGGGTTTGGCGTTTGATAAAAGATGCTCCAGAAGTTGGATGCCCTGATCGAAAGATTTGCTCAATCCTGTGATGTAAACATACGAACGCTCCGTGCTGGCATTAACGCCAAAAGATAATCCGAGTTTGAAAAATTCCTGCTGAATGGCAGCGGGTGAAAATTTATCAGTTCCAATAAACGAAAGGTAATTCACGGCTAACGGGAAAAGTTTGTTGTTGTTTTTACCCATATCGATGATGTAATTTAGCTTGAATATTTCGTTGGTTTTGTTTTCGATATAAAACAAATCAACGCCGGGAACTAATTCGGATTTCTGGATTTCTTTATCAAAATCAACAAAAACCGGTTGAATTTCTTCTGGCTGAATGGCAGCGAATTCTTTATAAAACTCCGATTGAAATTCACGATTGATTGGAACAGCAGTAATAGGAGGCTTTTCAACTTTAATCAAATCATTGTTCTGGCCTGACCGTTTGTAAACAACCACATAATTATCGGCGTATTTTTCGTTGGCGAATTTCACAAGATCTTCTTTCGTAATCTTTTCGATCTGATCGATAAATTTTAGCCGGTCGGCGTATGGAATTCCTTTTGTAAAGGCATCAACGTAAGTGAATACTCTGTTAAAATTGCTTTCGCTGCCGCGAATTTCCGAAAGCCGCATGTCGTTAACGATGGCTTGCAACATCCATTCTTCAAACTCTCCTTGTTTAACTTTTTCAAGTTGGGCAAGCAGCAAATCTTTAACTTCCTCAAGCGTTTGTCCCTGACGGGGATAGCCATAAAATCCCTGCATTCCATAATCCTTTAAAAAATTTGAGTAGCTCCCGGCACGAAGCACCTTCTGTTGTTGTACAAGGTCAAGATCGATCAGGCCGGCTTTACTGTTGCTGAGGATGTTGTCGATAAGAGTTACATACTTCCGGTCATTGGAATTGTCGCCATCAAAACGGAAAGCCAATTGAACGTTTTCGACATCCGGGCCAAACACTTCTTTTACAACAACACCTGAAATTGGATTTTCCTTGGGCAAATCAATTTTGGGGAGTTCCTTCTTTTCAAAAGTACCAAATGAGGCATCAATCAATTTAATGGTTTCGTTAAAATCGATATCACCCGAAATTGCAACCACCATATTATTTGGCACATAAAAAGTCTTGGCAAAATTGTAAATATTAACCATCGAAGGATTTTTAAGATGTTCAGCAAAACCAATCACGTCGCGACCATAGGGATGGGTGGGAAAAAGCCCGGACATCAGGGCGTTGTTGGCGCGGCTGTCGTCCATGTCCTGATACATATTATATTCTTCATAAACTGTTTCAAGCTCGGTATGAAAGAGCCTGAGAACGATATTGCCGAATCGCTCACTTTCGAGCTTGAGCCATTTTTGAAGTTCATTTTTAGGTACGTCGTTGATGTAAACCGTGTAATCGTAACTTGTGCCTGCATTTGTGTTTTTTGCTCCAATTCCCGAAACCATTTTATCGTATTCGTTGGCTGCTACAAAAGTTGCTGCGATGGCTGAGACACTGTCGATTTTTTTGTAAATGGCCAATTTTTCGGCCGGATCAGTTGTTTCGCGATGTTTTTCGAATAAATCCGAAATCTCCTGAAGCAACGGTTCTTCCTTTGACCAGTCGATTGTTCCGATTTTATTGGTTCCTTTAAACATCATGTGCTCAAAATAGTGAGCAAGGCCGGTAGTTTCGGCCGGATCGGAGGTAGAACCTGCTGCAACGCCAATCAGTGTGGCAATGCGCGGTTCATCTGTGTTAACCGAAAGAAATACTTTTAACCCGTTTTTGAGGGTATAAATCCTTCCCATCAATGGGTCGTTGGCAACGGTTTCGTAAGAATAACCGTTTTCGTCGGTTTTCGTTTCGGCTTTGTATTTTTCGGACGGAGTGCACGAAAAAAGTAATCCGATTGAAATAAAGAAAAAATAAAATGATGATTTTTTCATAAATTTGTTAATTAATGGTTTTGAAAATCAGGCCTCAAAATTAGTACTGTTAACCGAATAACGAAGAAAAACTACAAAGAAGTTACCAAAACATTCTAACAAAAAAAGCCGGGTGATAAAGAGAAATCATTTTTCATCGACTTCAGAATTTTCCAATAAACAAAAGGCCGGCAATAAAACTATAAATTTGAAGATTTACCCAAGGTATCCTCTCCGTCAAAGTGAAAATCCTGAAAGGGAGAAAACACTAAAAATCAAAGCGATCTATCGGATGAAATTCGTAATTTTGCAAAAACTATTCATCATGAAAAGACACTTCATTTTACTCATTACAGCAAGTTTACTCATCATAAATGTTTTTGCCCAGCATCCAAATGTGATGATAAGTAATTCAAATTCACCAGAAGAACCTTCGATTGCTATCGATCCTAACAACACGCAACGGCTTGTAGCTGGCGCAAATATCAACAATTATTATTATTCGAATGACGGTGGGGTGACGTGGCAAATCGGGCTATTGTATTCGTCAGCTTACGGAGTTTGGGGAGATCCTTGTGTGAAAGTTGATAACGCAGGAAATTATTATTTTTTCCATCTGTCAAATCCACAATCAGGAAACTGGATTGACCGGATTGTTTGCCAAAAATCGACGGATGGTGGTATCTCCTGGAACGAAGGAAGCTACATGGGCCTCAATGGAAACAAGGCACAGGACAAAGAATGGGTTGATATCGACAGGAACAATGGAAATATTTACTCAACCTGGACCCAGTTTGACAGTTATGGTGCCGGGAATCCTTTGTTACGTTCAAATATCATGTTTTCGAAATCGGTTGATGATGGTGAAACCTGGAGCCCCGCCCAAAGAATTAACGAAGTTGACGGCGACTGCATCGACAGCGACAATACCGTGGAAGGTGCTGTTCCGGCGGTTGGACCAAATGGGGAAATTTACGTTGCCTGGGCAGGACCGCTTGGAATAGTTTTCGACAAATCGCTTGATCAGGGAGAAACCTGGCTTGAAAACGATGTTTTTGTAACCGAATTTCCGGGCGGCTGGGATTATGGTGTGTCAGGAATAAGCCGGTGCAATGGCTTGCCGGTAACCTGCTGCGACATCAGCAACGGGCCTGACCGCGGAACAATTTATATTAACTGGACCGATCAGCGAAATGGTGAATCCGACACCGATGTTTGGGTGATAAAATCGACCGATGCAGGCGAAACCTGGTCGGAGCCAAAACGGGTAAACGACGATCCTCCCGGAAGACAGCAGTTTTTTACCTGGATGACCATTGATCAGGTAACAGGTTTTGTTTATTTTGTTTTTTATGATCGCCGGAATTATTCCGATAATAATACGGATGTTTTTATGGCTGTTTCGACGGATGGCTGCGAAACGATTTCAAATTTTAAGGTGAGCGAAACTCCTTTTTTGCCAAGTTCGTGGGTATTTTTTGGCGATTACACCAATGTTACGGCTCACAATAATGTGATACGCCCCATCTGGACCAGGCTCGACGACAGTCAGCTGAGTGTTTACACTGCTTTGATTGATCCTAATATTGCAGGTGTTGAAGACTCAACAGTTCCAAAAATTCCTTTTGCCCTCGAACAAAATTATCCAAATCCTTTCAGAGAAAGCACCCATTTTTCATACAAAATCAAAAAGAGTTCAACCATTTCACTGAAGATTTTTGACGTTTTTGGAAGGGTTGTGGCTACGTTAATTGATGACCGTTTTGTTGATGCCGGGGTGTATTTTGAGCATTTTAATGCATCAGCTTATCAGGTTCCACCGGGCGTTTATTATTTTTCGCTTATGAGCGAAGACCAAAACCAGGTGCGTAAGATGATCATCGAGTAACGGTCTTTTGATGAAGCCTCTCAACAATAAAAGCTACAAATTGACAATCGGATTTTATTTTTACATTTGCGCCTGAAAAATTTCCGGCTATGTTTCATTATTCACATTAAATGGACGAAAAACTAAAAAATATTTTATCGCAGGTCCGCATGCTTGCGCTTGATAACGGGATTGATAATATTTCGAAAAGTACGATTTGCGAAAAACTCAACATCTCCGAAGAGTACCTGCTGACATTTATTAAGGACGAAAAAGATCTGGTAAAAAAAGTACTCGAATTTGAGCGCGACAGCTTTAAGACGATTTTTGATGATTTTGATTTTGAAGGGATGAACGCGATTGATATTTTGATGATCGTCAGCAAAGAAATAGCCCGCCGCTTTTACGATGTTACCCCAACAATCAGCATCATGCTCAAGGAAAAGTTTCCGAAAGTCTATCAGGATCATTTCCAAATCCGGACCGATTTTATCTTTAAAAAGATACAAATCAATTTACAAAAAGGGATAAGCCAGGGAATTTATCGCAACGACCTGAGCATCGAACTTGTTTCGAGACTTTACATGAGCCGCCTGATTGATCTTCACAATGAGCAGATTTTCCCTTCGGATGTGTTTTCGTTTAAGACTTTGTTTGAAGTGATGTTCGAAAATTTTGTGAGAAGTGTTGCCACTCCTGAAGGACTCGAATATTTTGAGACGAAAAAACAGTCTTTCGATTTTGGTAAAGAATAAAAATTCTCAACAGCTTTACTTTATTCGCCTTCCCGGATTATAGATTTTTTGGCAAGGCGGATATTTCTCATCAGGCCGGTAAATTTGGTTCGTTTTACCGCCGAATCTTTAAAAAGTATTTTAAAATCATCTTCACTGAGATTTTCCCAATCATCTTTTTTTAATCCGGCTAATTGCTGAAACGGCGCAAATTGAGGTTCGCTGCAAGGTTTTGAAAACCGGTTCCAGGGACACACATCCTGACAAATATCACATCCAAAAATCCGGTCATTAAATTTTTCGGCAAACTCTTCAGGGATTTCGTCTTTCAATTCGATTGTAAGGTACGACAGGCATTTGCGGGCATCAACAACTTTTGGTGAAACGATGGCTCCGGTAGGGCAGGCATCGATACAATTCCGGCAGGCACCACAAAAATCGTTGTTTTTAGGTTGATCAAAATCCAATTCAAGGTCGGTGATTATCTCAGCCAGAAAAAAGAAAGAACCAAACTTTGGGTTTATCAGCAGGGAGTTTTTCCCGATCCAACCCAATCCGGCCTTTACGGCCCAGGCTCTTTCCAAAACCGGCGCCGAATCAACAAATGCCCTCGCCTGAATTTCGCCCGCAGCCTCCTTTATTCTTTCAATCAGCTTTTTCAGCTTTTCTTTAATTACAAAATGATAATCCTTGCCGTAAGCGTATTTTGAAATGATGTAGCTATTTTCGGCAGGTATTTCTTTAGCAGGAAAATAATTGTACCCCAAAACAATTACCGAAACGGCTCCTTCGACCAGTTTGCAGGGATCGAGGCGTTTTTCGAAATGGTTTTCCATGTAGGCCATTTTTCCGTGCATTCCATCGTTAAGCCAGTTTTCGAGATGATGAGCCTCTTCATTTAAAAATTCGGCTTTGGCAATGCCGCAAAAACCAAAACCCAATACAGCCGCTTCTTTTTTAAGCCATTCGGTAATTTGGGTTTTTCCTTCGGGTGAAACGGGCATTTTTACTAGGATTAGATTTTTTAAAGTGGTTTCATTTTTTGGAGAAGCGTATCAAAAGTCTGAGGTTTTGTGCCAAAAACACGGTCGTACATCACGATGCCGCCTGCAACGGCCACATTGTACGATGGTTTTACCATGGCCTCGAGCGAAACCAGGAGGTTACATTTTTCGATGATATATTTTGGCAAACCGTAATCTTCGGCGCCCAAAAGGTAAATGGCCTGAGGCGGATGCTCAAAAGCTGCTAATGCGGTGCCGCCCATTTCGATGCCAACAAGAATGGAGCCGGCCGGCCGTTGCTGATAAAACTGCTCAAAATCGTCGAAACTTCTGAGCGGAATTTGACGATAGGCACGAAAAGGATCCGATGGCAGGTGTTTGTAGCGATGGCCGATGGTAAAAATGCCGGCAGCGCCCAACTGAAAAGCTGTTCGCCATAAAGTGCCAACATTTTCCATCGATTTGGCATCAAAGATTCCTATTTCAAAAAAGGCCATTTCAGCGATTATTTAAAATTGTGTAATAAGTTTCAAGGCAGCGCTTCTCCATTGCAGTTTGATTTATCTTAATTTAGTTGACAGATTTCATTTAAAATTTCTAATAACTCCTCAGTAATCTAAGAAAAAACCCGCCTGCAATCAAACTTTGAAAAGTAAAACCTATTTGGAAAATAAGATGACTGACGTTTTCTTTGGCAAAGCTACGGCATTTTTTTAACAACTATTTTCGTGTTTGAATTTATCGAAAAACATCATCGTTCGAATCAAGTCATGGATTTTTATAACCGCCGAAAAGCCCACTTACCAGTTAGATCAGTGAAGCTGGGAGTCAACAAACACGCGCCCATCGCCGTCTTCGGTGACTTTTGTAAGCGTCAGACAATAAACCACTTCACGAATATCCAGGAGTTAAACTGGAATTTTTGATTTTCAGGCAGATGATGATGTTGCAACGACTTTCATGATGGAGGACCGGATCAAAAATCGTAGGATGAATTTTTTTAACAAAAAAAGCCTGAATTTTCTACTCTCCTTTTTTATTGAAAGGCAAGATGGAGCCTTGAATCTTCAGCCTATTTTAAAGTTTTCAAACCTGTTTTTAAATAATTTGGCTTTTTGATAGTTATGATAAAAACAACGGATTAATTTTCGGAATTTCAATTACACAACATTTAATACTTTTGCAAACATGGATACACAAAGGCAATTAAAGGTTTCAAGGTTGCTGCAACGCGATCTTGGAGAAATTTTTCAGCGCGAAAGCCGCGGAAAATTTGGCGGAGCAATGATCACCGTTACCAAGGTGAATGTTACAAAAGACATGTCGATTGCACGTGTTTATGTGAGCTTGTTTGCCACAAAAGATAAAGAAGACCTGCTGACAACTATCAGGAAACATACCGTCGAAATCAGGTTTCAGCTTGGTAAACGCATCAAAGACCAGGTTCGTCAGATTCCTGAACTCGAGTTCTTCCTCGACGATTCGCTCGACTACATCGAAAGCATCGAAAAACTTCTCGATTAATTTTTAATACCAAAAAAATGCAGTACGATCCAATCAAAAAACGCCTCGGAGATGCTTTTAATAAATCACCCTGGCGGCGAAAGTTGTTTTACCGCTTGCTCGATCTTCTTTTACTGCGCACCTGGCACGTAAAAAAAGCGCTTCGCGCCTGGGTTAAAACATCCCCCGAAAAGGTCGGGATACTTGATGCAGGTTCTGGTTTTGGACAATACACTTATAATCTGGCACGCTTAAATAAAAACTGGCCGGTTTTGGGTGTGGATGTAAAAACCGATCAGATTGAAGATTGCAGACAGTTTTTCGCAAAAGCAGGTATTAAAAACGCATCGTTCGAGTATGCCGATCTCACAAAATTTGTAAGGAAAAACGCTTACAACCTGATTTTGTCGGTGGATGTGATGGAACACATCGAGGAAGACACCAAAGTTTTTGAGAATTTTTATGCATCACTCAAAACTGGCGGGATGCTGTTAGTTTCGACGCCTTCCGACCAGGGCGGTTCTGATGTTCACGAACATGATCACGATTATCAGAATGATGGAACCGCTTCGTTTATTGATGAGCATGTGCGCGACGGCTACAATATCGACGAAATACAGGAAAAACTCAGAAATGCAGGTTTTAGGAAAACACAGGCATTTTTCACATACGGCTGGCCCGGAAAAATCTCATGGAAACTTTCGATGAAATACCCGATTCTGATGCTCAACACCTCTAAAGTATTTTACCTCGTTCTGCCGGTTTACTATTTGCTAACCTACTGGTTTGCACTGCTGATGAATGTTCTGGATGTAAACATCAAACATAAAACCGGAACAGGATTGTTGGTGAAAGCGTGGAAGGTGGAGTAGTGGAAGAATGGAATGATGGAAAATTGGAAAGATGTGATAATTTGTTAATTCGACAATTCGACAATGGAAGAATGGAATGCTGGAAAAATCTAAATTGACTGCCAACTGTCGACTTTCTACCGCGCTTTGCACTTTCCGCTTTGCTTTTTGCTAAAACAATATAAAATTAACGTTTAAAAAAATTGGCCATCAACAAATTACCATTTTTTATTGCCCGGCGGTATCTTTTTTCAAAGAAGTCGCACAACATCATCAACATCATTTCGGGGATATCGGTGGTGGGGGTGACCGTTGGCACAATGGCGCTTGTAATTGTTTTATCGGTTTTTAATGGTTTCGAAAGTCTGATCGTTTCCCTTTTTAATTCGTTTAATCCGGCACTTTCGATCAGCGTTAAAGAAGGTAAAACCTTTCATTTTGATGAATTTCCGGCGGATTCGATAAAAAACATCCCCGGCGTTTTTGTGATGACACAAGTTGTCGAAGAAAATGCCCTGCTTAAATATCGCAACAAGCAATACATCGCCACCATTAAAGGCGTCAGTCCGGAATTTGAGGCCATGAGCGGCCTTGATACGATGCTCATCGATGGTACATTTCAGTTGAAATCCGAAAACCAGCCCCACATGATTCTTGGCGCCGGGGTGGCTTATTATTTGCACGCCAGCCTGGCCGATCCGGTGAATCCTGTCACGGTTTTCGTGCCGCGACGCGAAGGAAATATCGGCACAAGCATCGACAAAGCTTTCAACAGCAGAAATATTTTCCCATCAGCAATTTTTTCGATTCAACAGGATTTCGACATAAAGTATGCGGTTGTTCCCATCGATTTTGCAAGGGAATTGCTTGAATACGACGATGAAGTAACTGCCGTTGAATTAGGGCTTGGCGCTGATGCAGATCAAAACAAAATCCAGAAAGAAATTAAGCGTATTCTCGGCGAAAAATACGATGTTAAAAACCGGTTCGAGCAACAGGTTTTACTCTATAAAATCATGAAATCCGAAAAATGGGCGATCTTTTTTATCCTCACTTTTATCCTGATCATCGCCACATTTAATGTGATCGGATCGTTAACCATGCTTATTCTGGATAAGAAAAAAGACATTTCCATTTTACACAGCATGGGTGCCAGCAAGCAACTGATTAAACATATTTTCCTGATCGAAGGCATGATGATTTCGATTGGAGGCGCAATAACAGGACTAATTCTTGGTGGCCTGATCAGTTGGCTGCAACAACAATTCGGATTCATCAGCCTTGGCAGTGGCAGCGGCACTTTTGTGGTGGATGCCTATCCTGTAAAAATTAAACTCACCGATTTTGTGCTGGTTTTTA
>CAYOWJ010000105.1:8369-11515 GCA_964407625.1 uncultured Lentimicrobiaceae bacterium | reverse complement strand
GGTGCATCGGTGAGTTTGCCCTATCATTATGATTGGGATACTGAGTGGGAAAATTTGGGCAACTACAGCATTATAGCAACCGCTTATGATAATCGCGGCGGCTCAACTTCTGACGAAATTACAATCATCTTAACCGAACCCGGAGAAAACAAGGAATGCCCGGTTGCTTCATTTACCACAAACCTTACTTCGATAAGCCCGGGTTCTTCGGTTCAGTTTACTGATCTGTCGGCAAATAAACCAGATAACTGGTCGTGGGATTTCGGTGACGGCAATACCTCAACATCTCAACACCCTTCTCATCATTTCACGGAGGAAGGCACATTCACCATTTCGTTAACAGTAGCCAATATTTATGGGGCTGATACGATAACAAAAAACGCCTTTATCGCTGTTTTGGAAGGTGGGGCGGAAACCGGCAGTATTGCCGATTATGACGGAAATTCGTACAACACCGTAAAAATCGGCAACCAATGGTGGATGGCGGATAACCTTAAAACCACGCACTTTTCCGATGGGACAGAAATTCCTATGGTCGAAAGCAACTTAGACTGGATTAACCTGGATTATACTGATAAGGCCTACTGTTATTATGAAAATTCCACCGCTAACGCAAATCCTTACGGCGCTTTATACACCTGGGCTGCAGCCATGAATGGCGCTGCCAGCAGTTATGTTAACCCGAGCGGGATTAAAGGAATTTGCCCTGATGGTTGGCACCTGCCCAGTGACGCCGAATGGATTGAGCTGGAAATGTATCTGGGAATGAGTTTTGAAGAAGCGGATGCTTTTGGCTGGCGCGGGACGGATGAAGGCAGTAAACTGAAAAATAATTACGGGTGGAAAAACAACGGAAACGGAACCAACAGCAGCGGGTTTTCAGCACTGCCTGCCGGCAACAGGTTCCATGGAACCTTTGAAGACTTAGGGGAAACAACACGCTACTGGAGTACTACGGAATATATCAACATCACTCACCTTGCCTTTAATCGTACGCTCGACGACAATCACTCCGGCGTGGGCTGGTTTCAGGCAAATCATTATTATGGATACCCCAAGGATTTCGGGCTATCGGTAAGATGCGTAAAGGACTAAATATTTTCTTTTTTCCTAATCAACCTGCCGACTGTCGACTTCTTCCCTACGCTTTGCCTTTAATGAATGGCTTTACCCAAAGATAAATTGCAACCGACACGATGAGAAAAATCCCGATTACTGCTGTAATCCAGATGGTCAGCGATTGTTGTGGATCAACGGTAAGTCTCTTGTAAAGTATTCCAAAAAAAGCCCACAGGATGACCAGGGTGAAAAAAAGATCTTTCCGGTAAATCAGAATGACAATGGTGATTGCAGAGGCAATGCCCATCATTAAAGCGGCCCACAATTCCCCTGATAAGCCGAAACCATCCCAGTTAATTTTAACCAGAAATGTTGAAATATTGGCAATGGTTGCCACTGTAATCCAACCTAAATAAATGCTGAATGGCAAATGAACAAAAAATCGTTCCTTTTGACTTACAATCCTTCGGCCAATACCAAGCCTCAGATAAATCATTAAAAGCGCTGTTAAAATAATGAACATGATAAGCACCGAAAGCCAGACTACCTGGTAATGCCAGGCAAAAATCCAGGAGATGTTGGCAAGTGATGAAACAAAAAACCACACGTCGATCCGATAAAGAAACCTCATTTTTGGAGATATGTTTCCTTTAATCAACCCGTTTGACTGATAAACCGAAAATACGATCAGGAGCAGATAAATCAGGCCCCAGATCGAAAAAGTAAAGCCTGCCGGGGTAAATAAACTGGGGTACAAGGCAGATAATTCGCCGGTTGTATTTCCGGCAATTGGCAGTGCATTGGCAAGATAGTTAATGACAATTACACCCATTAATCCAAGAACATTGAGAATTTGTAGTGTTTTTAGTTTCATAAAGCGGTTTTTTTTGCGGTGTGAAAGTACGAAAAAAAACAGGCCCTTTCAAAAACCGGTTGGTTTTCAAATTTTATGTGCTGTTTTGTGTTTTGTTCTTAGAAAAATTAATCATCCTTTTTTCTTTTCCCAAACGGTAAACTCCGAGAGGGTGTGCTGGAATTTTCGTTTGGTTTCACGGATAACAAACGGGATTTCTTCGGGGCCGCCAATGCGTGTGAAGTTTTCGTCGAGATATTTGTGAAGACCGTCCAAAGTTGTAACCGGTTCGCCGTCCTGCTTAAAGCCACCGAGCCAGTTTTCGCGGCTGGTGTATCCGGCAAGCCAGGTGTAGGGCGATGCGATGATCAATAATCCGCCCGGATTTATCCTTTCGTGAATATTTTCGAGGAATTTTGCCGGGTCATAAAGTCTGTCGATGAGGTTTCCGGCAAAAATCAGATCATAGTTTGTAAAAATCGGTTTAAGATTTACGGCATCTGCCTGGTAAAATTCAACCTTGTGGCCTAGTCCTTCAAGGTCAAGGCTTTTCATTTCTTTTTCGTGATAAGAGACCAGCTCGCCTTCTTCGGGTAAAACATACCTGATAAACCCATTTTTAACCAGTTCGTCGGCAATCCTGATAAACCTTGCCGAAAAATCGAGGCCGGTGACAAAATCAAACTTTTTTGCCAGCTCAAAAGTTGTGCGGCCAACAGCGCAGCCCAGGTCGAGCGCATGTTTCATCGGACGGCCTTCCATAAATTTCAGGCAAAAAGCAGCCGATTTTTTGGCAAAATTCTCCACTCCAAAATATTCATTGCCATAATGCGCTTCACAATATTGCGAAACCAAAGCATCTGTTTCATACACATCTTCACGGATTTTCACAGGAACTTCCGACTCGATGTACCGGAACCCGGAGTGCTGATAAAAATGTCGTCTGAAAGCATAGCGCGCATCACGGGTAGCTTCGTTTCCCGTCGAAATCCAGGACCCGCCCTTAATCAGGTTGTGCCGTCCATCAAAAGTTGGTGTCGAAAAATCGTCGTAAAACGGATGAACCTCAAATCCCGGAAACCCGGTGATGGGCGTTTCCGTCCATTGCCAGACATTGCCGATGACATCGTAAAAACCGCCAAAACCGAACCTGTCAACCGGGACGGATGAAGCAAAATATTCGAGGTTGATATTTCCGGGAGCCTTTTCCCAAAAAGGCTGGTCGGGAATCTGA
>CAYOWJ010000105.1:4840-8269 GCA_964407625.1 uncultured Lentimicrobiaceae bacterium | reverse complement strand
TTCCAGCCTTCTTCAGTCCAGAATTCCTCGGTTTGGTAACCTTTGTTCTCGACAAATTCCAAAAACTCCCTGTTCGAAACCAGGTATTTTGAAGCGTTGAACGGCTCAATAATTCCGGTGCTTTTACCGTATTCGTTATCCCAGCCATAGAGGCCGTTATCCCTGCTTTTCCCAAGATTAATTTCTCCACCGGCAACAGGCAGCAATTCGTTTTGAGGAGCATCGCCCCGTTTATCACAGATTCTCCAGAAATCATGCTTCACCACATTTTCGATGGGAAGCTGGCGGATAAGCACCGATGAGGTTTCGAGGTGGATGCGCTCGTGTTCGATACCCATCATGATTACCCAAAACGGGTTATTCCAATCAATGGGCAATTCAAGCGGCTGGGTTTTTATGGCATGATCAACAACTTCACGAACTTTACCGCGATAATCCAACACCTCTTGCAGCGCTGGCCAGTCGTAATGTTCGGCGTTCAAATCGTCCCACGACATTTCATCCACACCAATTGCAAAAATCGATTCAAACATTGGATTGATCCGCTGATTAATAATTTTGGCAAGGATTAATTTATTGATGAAAAACACAGCCGTGTGTCCGATATAAAAAATCAATGGGTGGCGAAGCGGATCGGCACGCAGGTAAAAGGCTTCAGGGCTTTTGAGGGTTTCATAAAGTTTTTCGTCGATGTCGAAAGTTTTGTGGAAATATTCCAAAACCGCTTTCCGCTTTTCGTCAGGGTCGCCCTGGTTCAGCACAACCGTTTTTGTAACTAAAGAATGCATTGTGTTCATATAAAATCGATTTTAAGCAGTTGCAGATATCTTTAACAAACTTTTTTTTGAATAGTTTCGGATTGTATGCGATGCTTCAGATTTATCTCCAAAATTACTTAAAAATCATAGCGCCGGTAAAAGCATTTTGAAGAATGTTTACCGTAAAACCTGATGATACCGATGTTTTTATATTAAATTTGGAAAAAAATGAGCATGTCAAACCTTTCATCTTCCGACCATCAGCCGTTTTACCGTTTGCTAAAAACATGGCAACCAGTCCGGTTTCAGGGCGCAAACAAAAAATCCCGCTATTTCGAAGGCTGGTATTTTAAAAATGTATCGGCCGATTCCGGGCATATCTGGTCGGTAATTCCCGGTATTTCGATTGTTGACAAAAACCAGGCTCACGCTTTTATCCAGCTTATCAACGGGAAAACCGCCGAAACTTTTTACATCAAATTCCCCATCGGCGAATTTCGTTTTTCGGAGAAAAAATTTGAGGCCCACATCGGGAAAAACCATTTTTCGTTCGATGGCTTTATTTTGGATATTGACGACGAAAGCACTGATTTCCATGTAAAGGGACAGGTAAATTTTATAGATGTCCGTCAGCTGAAATCCACGTTTTTCAACCCAGGCATCATGGGCTGGTATTCGTTTATGCCGTTTATGGAATGTTACCACGGCCTGGTGAGCATGAATCATACGCTGAACGGAGAGCTTAAAATCAACAACCAAACCTGCGATTTTACCGGCGGAAAGGGCTATTCCGAGAAAGACTGGGGCCGTTCGATGCCTTCGGCGTGGATTTGGTTACAGTGCAACCATTTTGAAACTCCGGGTATTTCGATCATGTTTTCGGTGGCAAAAATTCCCTGGTTTGGCAATTCATTTACCGGGTTTTTGTGTGTGATGCTTTTTCAGGGCAAAATCCATCGTTTTGCCACATACACCGGGGCAATAATTTCCCGGATCAGTCTGGATGAAGAATCTGTTTTCATTTTCCTTAATGATAAGAATTTTACTGTCGGTATTACTGCCCAACGCACCGGGCATGGTTTGCTGGCAGCACCGGTCAACGGTGCCATGGACCGCCGTATTGCCGAAAGTGTTGATGCAACCATTGTCCTCAAAATTTCGGATAAACATGGCAATCTGATTTTTGCTGAAAACGGGATAAATGCCGGGCTTGAACTTGTCGGAGATATGAAGGATTTGCCGGTTTAATTAACTTAGTTTCTTTCGTACACGGCGCTTTTGTTTCTATTTTTGTCGAAATAAAATAAATTAGATATGTCGTATCCATACCTTGCTCCCGACTATTTCCAACTGGACGATTTGCTCACCGATGAACATAAAATTGTCCGTTCAGCTATCCGCGACTGGGTCAGCCGTTCCATTATTCCAGTGATCGACCAGGCAGCACAAAACAACGAATTCCCCGTCAGGATCGTGAAAGAACTCGGTGATTTGGGGGCTTTCGGGCCGTTTATCCCACAGGAATATGGCGGTGCCGGCCTCGATCATATTTCTTATGGATTAATTATGACCGAACTCGAGCGGGGTGATTCTGCCATCCGGTCAACAGCCTCGGTGCAAACTTCGCTGGTGATGTACCCGATTTTTACTTTTGGAACCGAAGAACAAAAACGGAAATACCTGCCGTTGCTGGCTTCTGGCGAAATGATCGGCTGTTTTGGACTTACCGAACCAAATCATGGCTCCGATCCCGGAAGTATGGAAACAAGGATCGAGAATAAGGGCGATTATTTTTTGCTGAACGGCGCTAAAATGTGGATCACCAATTCGCCCATCGCTGATATTGCAGTGGTTTGGGCTAAAGACGAAAAAGGAATCGTTCGCGGATTAATTGCCGAAAAAGGAATGCCCGGATTTTCAGCACCCAAAACGCACAACAAATGGTCGCTCCGGGCCTCCGAAACCGGTGAACTTGTTTTCGACAATGTGAAAATTCCCAACGAAAATCTCTTCCCGGATATTCGTGGATTAAAAGGCCCGCTGATGTGCCTGAATTCGGCGCGTTACGGAATTGCCTGGGGTGCCATAGGCGCAGCCATGGATTGCTACAACACGGCCTTGCAATATTCGCTGGAGCGAAAACAGTTCAGCAAACCCATCGCTTCATTCCAGCTTCAACAAAAAAAACTTGCCGAAATGCTCACCGAAATTACCAAAGCGCAACTTCTTGCCTGGCGGTTGGGCACATTGAAAAATGCAAACAAAGCAACCCCGGCTCAGATTTCGATGGCCAAACGAAACAATGTAAAAATGGCGCTGGATATTGCGCGTGAATCACGCCAGATATTGGGTGCGATGGGTATTACAGGCGATTTCCCCATGATGCGCCACATGATGAACCTCGAGTCGGTGATCACCTACGAAGGAACCCACGACATCCATCTTTTAATTACCGGAAACGATATTACCGGGATAGCGGCTTTTGAATAAGCGACGATACTTCTTCAATTTCATTAATTCCTCACGCTGAGCGGCATTTGCAATGCCGCACTATACTTTGGACAATTTGCAATTGTCCAAATAAAACATAACTGAGAAAACTGGAAGTATTTTGTTGGATTACAAATTCAACAATCATCAAAGTGGCATTGCAAATGCCGCTTAGCTGGGG
>CAYOWJ010000105.1:0-4740 GCA_964407625.1 uncultured Lentimicrobiaceae bacterium | reverse complement strand
TTATCAACACATGCAACCAACACATATCGAGCACATTGGAATAGCAGTTAAGAGCATCGAAGAGAGCATTCCGTATTATGAAAATGTTCTTGGACTCAAATGTTATGCTGTCGAAGAGGTAAAAGACCAAAAAGTGAAAACCGCATTTTTCATGGTTGGTCAAACAAAAATCGAATTACTCGAATCAACCGACCCGGAAGGGCCAATAGGAAAATTTATCGAAAAAAAGGGTGAAGGCATCCATCACCTGGCTTTTGCTTTTGAAGATGTTGCCGGGGCGCTTAAGCAAGCTGAAGAAAAAGGCGTGCGGCTCATCGACCAGCAGCCACGCAAAGGCGCCGAAGGATTACAGATAGGTTTTCTTCATCCAAAATCAACACTAAGCGTGCTTACCGAGTTTTGTGGAAAATAATCATCGCATTAAAAAAAATAACGAAGTGAACAACCGGGACAAATTACAACAACTCATCGATCTCAGGCAGCAAGCGCGCCAGGGAGGTGGTGAAACCAGAATTGATGCACAGCATCAAAAAGGAAAATATACAGCACGCGAACGCATCGAAAAACTGCTCGACGAAGGCAGCTTTGAAGAATACGATATGTTTGTGACCCATCGCAGCCACGATTTTGGCATGGAAGATAATGTTTATCTTTCGGATGGTGTAATCACAGGCCACGGCACCATTGATGGCCGTGTAGTTTACGTGTTCTCACAGGATTTTACGGTTTTTGGCGGGTCGCTTTCGGAAACCTTTGCCCAGAAAATCTGTAAAATTATGGATCAGGCGATGAAAGTTGGCGCACCACTTATCGGGATTAACGACTCCGGGGGTGCCCGCATCCAGGAAGGTGTAAAAAGTCTGGCCGGCTATGCCGAAATTTTCCAGCGCAATATTATGGCTTCCGGCGTTATTCCTCAGATTTCGGCCATTTTTGGGCCTTGCGCCGGTGGTGCGGTTTATTCGCCTGCCCTCACCGATGTTATTATCATGAGCGATAAAACCAGTTACATGTTTGTAACGGGGCCAAAAGTTACCAAAACTGTTACCGGTGAAGCGATTTCGGAAGAAGACCTCGGTGGTGCCACGGTTCATGCTACAAAGTCAGGCGTTGCACATTTCAGGGCCGAAAACGAAGATGAGGGTATCATGCTGATTCGCAAAATGATCGAATATCTCCCGCAGAATAATCTCGAAGATCCGATTGTTACAGCTTGCGACGACCCAATCGACCGGAGAGAAGATGCGCTTAACGAGATGATTCCCGACAATCCAAGCACGCCTTACGATGTAAAAGACATCATTTACACCATTGTTGACGACCGCGAATTTCTTGAGTTTCACCGCCATTTTGCAAAAAACATTGTGGTTGGTTTTGTAAAATTCAACGGACAGCCTTGCGGAATCGTAGCCAATCAGCCCAACTACCTTGCCGGTGTTTTAGATATTGACGCTTCAAAAAAAGCTGCCCGCTTTGTCAGACTCTGCGATGCTTTTAACCTTCCGGTTGTAACGCTGGTGGATGTTCCGGGTTTCCTTCCGGGAAGTACCCAGGAATACGGCGGAATTATAACAAATGGCGCAAAATTACTTTTTGCTTATGGCGAAGCAACCGTTCCAAAAATTACGATAACCCTGCGCAAATCTTATGGTGGAGCGCACGACGTGATGGGTTCAAAACAATTACGTGGCGACGTAAATTATGCGTGGCCGTCGGCTGAAATTGCAGTAATGGGGCCGAAAGGTGCCATCGAAGTTTTGGAAGGAAGAAAGCTTAAAGATTTTGCAACACCCGAAGAGGCTGCGAAATATGTTGAGAAAAAGGAAAACGAATACCGCGAAAAATTCGCTAACCCTTACCAGGCTGCAAAATATGGCTACATCGACGATGTAATCGAGCCCAGGAATACACGCTTCAGGATCATTCGTGCGCTGCATACGCTGGCCACAAAAAAGGATACAAATCCACCAAAAAAACACGGTAATATTCCACTATAAAAATGTATGGTTATGATAGTAAATGAAATAACTTTTGATTTATCAAATGTAACGGGGTTTACAATTATTGTTGCAGTAGTAGGGCAGATTGTGGTTTTTGTGGTTTTGGCTGTGCTTTATTATGTTTACCGGACCATTCCAAAACTCATGAATATTGGTATCCGTCGTAAACTGAAAAGAGAAGGAAGAATTATTGATGAATCCAAAAACCTGCATGTCGAAAGCGACGTAAATGCCGCAATCAGCCTGGCTTTGTACATGTACCTGAACGAAATTCATGATGAAGAAAGTGGTGTAATGACCATCAAACAGGAGCAACGTTCATATACTCCATGGAGTTCTAAAATTTATTCAACAAACGCTTATCACAGATTTCCCCAAAGATGAAAAAGTTTAAATTCGCAATTAACGGCCACGATTATGATGTCGAAATCATGAATTTTGAAGACAACATGGCCACCATCGAAGTCAATGGAACACCTTATCAGATCGATATTCAGCATGAGGTAAAACAATCGAAAACACCTAAACTGGTGCGGCAGGAAGTAGTCATCAAGCGCAGCGACAGCAAAATCAAAAAAACCATCGTCAAAACCGAAGGTCATGAAGTAAAGATTCCTTTGCCCGGAAATATCATGAATATTTTTGTCAAGGAAGGTGATACCGTAAAATTAGGTGATAAATTACTGATGTACGAAGCCATGAAAATGGAAAACACCATTGTTGCCGAAAAAGATGGTGTTGTCAAAAACATCAGGGTAAGGATCGGTGATAACATCTTACAAGGTTCCGTTGTATTGGAAATCGCTTAATCTAAAGCAAAATGAGAAAGCTATTAACAGTATTTGGAATCATCACCATCCTGTCGCTAATTTCGCTGGCCTTTATCGAACCGGGTAGTTCACCTGCTGCTGACTCAAAAACCGACACGGTTAAAAAAGTTGAGCAAACCCAAACCATGACAAATTCGGGTTCGGTTGTCAGCGAACCCGATCAATCGGGGCAAACCGCCACCGGTAAAGGTCTCAGGAAATTTTACAAGTTTACAGGCTTCGCCAATGCCACCAGTGGTCACTTTATTATGATCATCGTTGGACTGATCTTTATCTTCCTGGCCATTCGCTACGAGTATGAGCCTTTACTTCTTATCCCTATTGGAGTTGGTATTCTCATCGGAAACATCCCATTTTTACTGAATTCCGGACTTATGTTGGGTATTTATGAAAAAGGCAGTATGATGAGTTACCTTTATTACGGGGTAACCAACGGGATTTATCCTCCTCTGATTTTTCTCGGAATTGGGGCCATGACCGATTTTTCGACGCTGATTTCAAATCCCAAACTAATGATGCTCGGTGCTGCTGCACAACTCGGTATCTTTGCGACATTTCTTGGGGCATTAATCCTTGGTTTTCATCCTGCCGAAGCGGGTGCAATTGGAATTATCGGCGGCGCCGATGGCCCAACTGCCATTTTTACTGCTTCGAAACTTGCCAACGGCATCAATATTTTGCCAGATGGAACAACCGTCCAAAACCTCATCGGCCCTATCGCCATCGCTGCTTATTCGTATATGGCACTGGTTCCGGTTATTCAGCCCCCGATTATGCTTTTAATGACCACCAAAAAGGAACGGTTGATTCGAATGAAACAGCCACGTGCTGTGAGTAAACTCGAAAAAATCCTTTTTCCAATCATCGGGTTATTGCTCACAGGGTTTATTTCACCCAGTGCTTTGCCGCTGCTGGGGATGTTGTTTTTTGGTAACCTTTTAAAAGAAAGCGGCGTTACCAAACGTCTTGCCGACACTGCCAAAACCTCATTAATTGATATCGTGACCATAATTCTCGGAATAACAGTTGGCGCATCAACCCAGGCAGATGTTTTTCTGACCCCTCAATCGATCATGATTTTTGTGCTTGGTGCAGTTTCATTCATGATTGCGACGGCTGGAGGTGTTGGTTTTGCCAAAATTATGAACCTGTTTCTGGATAAAGATAACCAGATAAACCCACTAATCGGGAATGCCGGGGTTTCGGCTGTACCTGACAGCGCGCGTGTTTCACAGGTTATCGGGCTAAGGTTTGATAAAGACAACCACCTCCTCATGCATGCCATGGGGCCAAACGTAGCCGGTGTAATCGGATCGGCCATAGCTGCAGGTATTCTGCTTAGCTTTTTGTTGTAAAAAATAACTTTACACGTATTAAAAATCCCGGTTTTAAAAAGTTTTGAGCCGGGATTTTTTTTATTTATGGCCTAAAAAAATCTAATGCATGATAATTGTGTTGCAAAATGCAACACAATTCATTATTTTTGCAACATAATTAAAATCATATAAAAATGTCAACTGCTATTAGAATTTCTGACCAGCTTGTAAATGACGCAAAGTTGATGGGTAAAATAAAGAAGCGTTCATTAACCGGACAAATTGAATATTGGGCTTTAATTGGAAAAATTGCCGAAGAAAATCCAGACCTGCCTTACCTGTTACTCAGGGAAATACTTGTTGGAACCGAAGAAATTAATCATGGCGTTGTTTCGGAATATCAATTTGGATAATTTGATATGAAAATAATTCAATCCGGTATTTTCGGGCGAAAAGTTAAAAAACTTACCAAAGCCCAAAAACTTCAATTGGATGAAGCAATCCTGAAAATTCTGGAACACCCCGCAACTGGAGAGCAAAAGAAAGGCGATTTACAAAGTGTTTTTGTTTATAAATTTCAGATTGGTAATTCAA
>CAYOWJ010000104.1:0-11538 GCA_964407625.1 uncultured Lentimicrobiaceae bacterium | reverse complement strand
ACTGTTCTTACTTTTGTATCTAACCCTAAGAAGGTAAAATTAAGCAAAATTCTATTTCCAATTTTTATCTTCCAAACATTTAAATCTTTGGTTAATCTCCAAAAAGTTCTCCGATCATTTTAAGCTGTCTTAGAGTAATCATCCCGAAGGGATGAAATGTTTGTAGAAAAGGATTCAAAATAATAGTTATGCGACCCCAGCTGGGGTCGAACTCCTTAATCTTTATCATTTTCTACAAACATGTGACCTCTCTGAGGTCATCACAATTATTCGTTGGCTTTTTTCAACTGCCTAAAATTAAAATTACGGAAAATCCGTTACGGAAAAAGTGTAATTTTTGCTAAAAAACTGAATATCATGACATCTGTAAAACTCAGCAATCCATTTGTTACTTCCGGATATGTTTCGGCTGACTGTTTTTGCGATCGTGATCTAAAGCCAAAAAAATAAGGCCAGCTAAAGCCGGCCTTATTTTTTATAACAGTAATTTATTTCGTGTTACGGAAGTATCGTAGCATCATTATTTGAAGTGCCTTTGGTAATTTCGGTAAAAATGAAGAAATTAGCACTACCATCGGGCTGACGACCATACGAATAGGTTACTTCAGCCATTGCCGGAAAAACCACATCATCAATCACATCACCAGTTGCATTTTCGAGCCAGACTTCTTCACCACCACTTGAAAGCCCAAAACCACTTGGGTCGGCATCATCGGTTACGATTACAACAAATCCATTGGCGGGAATTATCGTTCCTGCAGGAAACTCTTTTTTAGGCTTTGAACCCGATTGTCCGCCACCGTCGTAAATCTTATACCCGCTGATGTCGATTGAAGCAGCGGAAGTATTGTAAACTTCAATCCAATCAGGATCTTCATCCGTGCCCCGTGAAAAGATTTCATTCATCAGGATGTAATTTTCGACGGGGGTTGCATTGGAAAAGGTGATGCTGTCGATTGTGTTTAAAGCTACATTGACAACTGAGCCGTCCGTTTTATGAATAACCAGATCCTGGGCTGAAAGGTTTGCCACCATCATGGTTGCAAGAAATAATGTGTAAAATAGTTTTTTCATGATCTTATGTTTTTACTTTTTGATAATAATTTTTTCACTGACAATTTCTTTGTTTTGTTGTATCCGGCAAATGTATGTTCCCGAAGGTACGTTTTGTGTTTGCCAGCGGTGTTGGTAATCTCCGGGTTGCTGCTGGCCAAGGGTTTTGCTAAAAACACGCTCCCCTCCAATATTTAATACTTCAAGCAAAACCTCACCTTCCTTAACAAGGGTGTAATCAAGGTTCAGATAATCCTTTGCAGGATTTGGGTAAGCTTTGAACTTAAGCAACTGCTTTAACACCTGGCTATTCGGCTGAATACCTGTTGAAAGGTCAAAAGTTAGTTTCTGAATATCGGCTATCGGGATTTCCATAACCGAACCATTGCTCAGGTTGATTTGCATAAATTCCTGCGCCATTATGGGCTGTATGCCTGGTAGCAAAAAAGCTGCCAGCACCCAAAGTAGTTTTAACTGTACTTTTTTCATATCATATTTTTAAAAAGTTAATATCCAAAAATCCTCCAACTATTAAAAAACATCCACTGGCAAATTTCGAAATAAGGAAATCATAAGCCATTTTGAATGATTTGACAAATTTGCTACTAATTCTTTGTTTTACAAAGACAAATCGTAACTAATCAGTCTAATTTATAATCTGCGATTGCGGTCAAGGCTTGTAACACATTTTGATCATTTTTCAATGCAGTGTCTATAATGGATCTCAGGATAGCAAAGTTTTCGGCAGCACTAAATATTTTGAACTGACCGGATATTTTTTGTTTGACCTTTACATTTCGGATTGCTCTTTCTGATCCATTATTATCAGTGGGAACATTGGGATGATAAAGAAAGGTAAAAACATGATCGCGATACTTGTTTATTCGCTTTTGAAATGTAATCAACGCTTTGTTTTTGGGGTTCAGCGTTTCGCCAAGCAAACTATCCAATTCTCTTTCTAAATCTTGTTTCCTGTTGAGTAATTATTAATCAACAACAGGTTTTTTAATGAAAGTGTGATCGTTAAAAGCTATTATTGTATGCAAAAATAGAATAAAATCAGCATCTTTTTTCGCACGAATCTTTGAGTAAAAACGGCTACGCTGTGGGCCGGCAAAACGGTTGGTTTACCGGGGAATAAAATTAAAATCAGGGAGTGAAGCAGGCTGTTTTCTGAATAATCAGTGAAGTGTTGGTTTTTATGCTTGTTCCGGATATTCCCTCACCCGCTCAAAAGCAATTTTAAACCAAACCGTGTATTTTTCGGGATCCATTTTCATGTCGGTGGCAATGTCGTCCATGTGCATCCATTTCCATGATTCGACTTCGTGCTGGTTTATTTTTGGATTTGCGTTAAATGTTCCGGCAAAAACATGGTCGAATTCATGTTCGGTGAGGCCCTGATCGAGTTTGGCTTTATAGATGAAATCGAAAATTTTATGAATTTCGCAATCGAAGCCCATTTCTTCGACTAACCGGCGGTGAGCGGCGGCTTCGGCATTTTCACCCGGACGCGGGTGGCTGCAGCAGGTGTTGGTCCAAAGGCCGGGAGAATGATATTTTGACAAAGCCCGCTGTTGTAGCATGAGTTCGTGGTTGTTGTTGAAAATAAAAACCGAGAAAGCACGGTGAAGTATGGCTTTTTCGTGTGCTTCCATTTTTTCCATTTCTCCAATGGAATTGTCGTTTTCGTCGACCAGAATTACTTTTTCAGTCGTCATTTTACGGTGTGTTTTTCGATGATTGACTTAACGGTTTTTTCTTCTTCTTTATTTAGTTTGCCCGATTTTAGCATAAAATCTGAAGCTTTCAGCCAGAAATTCTTCACTTTTTCATCAGCCAGCAAATCCGGCAACTGCTTTAAAATTATCGGTTTATCTTCATCTAAGTTGTTATATTCGATAAAAGAAGGAATATTGGCTTGTGTGGCGAATCTTAAAAACCTGACCTCCGCATTTTTGGGACTTGATTGAACGGCTTTTTCGAGGTTTTTTTTGCCGCGGCTGAAATACTCCAATTTCTTAAAAGAACCTTTAATACAGGGTGCTGCGGCTGCTTCGGTAGCTCCGGCATAGGCCAGCAACAAAGGCGAATCCTGATACTCCAGTTTTTGAATAGATTCAAAAAGCCTTAAAGCGGCGCAGGTATCCACGTTCATTTTAAAAAACGCCTTTCTGATTTCGCTGAGGGTTGTTTGTGAAAATCCTATCAGCGAAAGCGAAAAAATGAAAAGAAACAGCAGGGCGTTTTTCATCAGATTAAATTCATTTGACTTTTAAGGTATGATGAAACCAAAAGCCCGTATTTACGGCTGTTTGGAATCCGGACCCTTTCCTTTAAAAGCCGCTCGGAACGGGATTTCTTGATTTTTTGGAAGAGCGCATAAAAGTAAACATGTGCCACATAAACGCCAAATTTTGCGCCATCAGGAAGCCTGCGGATGCCTTCCAATCCTGCCTGGAAATCTGCCTCAATCTCGTCTTCAATTTTCAATTTTGCCGCTTCATTAAACTCACTGATGTTGAGGTTTGGAAAATAGGAACGCCCCAGCCCGTTGTAATCGTGGCTGAGGTCGCGCAGGAAGTTGATTTTCTGAAAAGCTGCTCCAAGCCTCATTGCCGAAGGCTTTAAATCGGCGTAATTTTGTTCGTCGCCTTCGCAGAAAACACGCAGACACATCAAACCGACAACCTCTGCCGAACCCAGAATGTAGGCTTCATAGCCTGAACGATCGTAGGTTTCGTTATGCAGGTCCATTTCCATGCTTCGTAAAAAAGTATCAATCAGTTCGGGCTCAATTTTATATTTGTTAACGGCCCACTGGAAATTATTGAGAATCGGGTTCAGGCTGATTTTATCCTCGATGGCCTGGTGCGTGTCGCGTTTAAAAGTTTCCAGCAACCGCTCTTTGTCGAAGCCATGAAACGAATCAACAATTTCGTCGGCAAAGCGCACAAAACCATAAATGGCGTAAATCGGGTCGTGGAAACGCTTGCTGAAAAACCGTATCCCCATCGAAAATGAGGTGCTGTACATCACCGTCGTCATCTTGCTCGATTTTTTCGAAATCATGTCAAACAATTCTTTCATAACCGCTTAGTTTTCATTTTCAGCAATAAGTTTAGAAACGATTTGCCCCGAAATTAAAGCTGGTGGCACACCAGGACCCGGAACCGTTAATTGCCCTGCATAATAAAGGTTTTTTACCTTGGAGCTTTTGATGGATGGTTTTAAAAATGCAGTTTGCATCAGCGTATTGGCCAGGCCGTAGGCGTTTCCTTTAAAGGCGTGGTAATCGTTGATAAAATCGGTTTGTGCGTAGCTTTTTTTGTAATCAATAAAAGGAGCTATATTTTCACCGGTCAGTTTTTCCAACCTGTTTAAAACAAGGTTAAGATATTTTTCACGGATTTCATCGGAATCCTTTAAGCCCGAGGCAACCGGGATGAGAATGAAAAGATTTTCGTGACCCTCGGGAGCTGCTGTTTCATCGGTTTTTGAAGTCATGCACACATACACCGATGGCTTTTCGGGCCATTGGGGATTTTCGTAAATGGCCTCTGCATGAACTTTGAAATCTTCATCAAAAAGCAGGTTGTGATGCTCCAGTTTATCAAGTTTTTTATTTACACCCACGTACCAGATCAACGAAGAAGGTGACATCACGCGGCTTTCCCAGTATTTTGCCGAATACTTCCGGTATTCCAGGGGCAGCAGTTTTTGCTCGACATGATGATAATCGGCAGCGCCAACCACATAATCGGCCGGGTAGGATTTTCCTCCGGCAAGGACTTCTTTTATCGAAGCATTTTCAAATTCAAAGCTTTCGACTTCCGCATCGTAAACAAATTTTACGCCCAGCGATCCGGCCAGTTTTACCATGCCTTCGATAATTTTAAACATGCCACCCATCGGGTACCAGGTGCCAAGTTTGATGTCGCCGTAATTCATCAGGCTATAGAGTGCTGGCGTTTTTTTGCCGGTTCCGCCCAGGAATAAAATCGGGAACTCAAGCATTTGCAGCAGTTTCGGGTGTGTAAAATATTTCCGGGTGTAATCATGAAACGACTGAAAAAGGTGCAACTTCAGCGCGGCACCCAGCAATTTTGGTTCGGCATATTCGAGAAATGAAAGGCTGGGCTTGTGCACGAATTCTTTCATGCCAACTTCGTATTTATATTCCGCCTCTTTCAGAAAATCCTTCAATCTTTGGCCTGCTCCGGTTTCGATGGATTCGAACAAGGCAATCATTTCATCAATGTTGGCGGGTAAATCAACAACATCATCTTTACCAAAAAAGATGCGATACGAAGGGTCGAGTCTTTTCAAATCGTAATAATCGGAAACCTTTTTTCCGAAAGAATGGAAATAGTCGTCAAAAATGTCGGGCATCCAGTACCAGCTTGGCCCCATGTCGAAAATATAGCCGGAGGCTTCAAACTTTCTGGAACGGCCTCCCGGTGTTGAATTTTTTTCGAGAATGGTCACCTCAAAACCTTTGGCTGCTAAGCCCGATGCAGCCGATAAACCGGCAAATCCAGCCCCGATAACAATAACTTTCTTTTTCATTTCATTTATTTTTTATCCAACAAAACGATAAACTGCAAAAAGCAGCGTGTAAACGATCAGATAAAACCTGTAAAAATTTCTCATTTTCAGATATTCCGGATTTTCAGGATAAGCGTTTCCAAATAAAGCTTTTATCTCATCCCAAAAAACAGGCTTTATGTTTATCACCCAGTTTTCGGTCTGATAAACAATTTTGCGGAATCGGCTGCGGTAATGTGTCAGCGGCAAGCCCCAAACCACAAAAAGAATCAACCACACGCTGATAACGATATCGAAAACTTTAAAACTCATTTTTTTTCTTTTAGTGTCTAAACAATAAAAAAGATAGTTTTGTTTAACATTGGGGAAATATTAATAAACAGGATGAGATTTATGATTTCAGATTGTTGATTTATGATTTCAGATTCAGACTTCCTGATATCTTTCATTAAACAAGCTCATTTTATGCTGTTGTAAATTATTGGGTCATAGATTAATTTGCCGCTCATTTCATAAATTCGCTATAATTTGTGTCAGGCCTGCACCCTGATGTGATTTTTTGGATTTTTATTCCCGGGATGTTGCCGCCGGTTAAGTTGTTACTGCCTTTCAGGCTGATTATTGTTTTAATAAAAGGATTTAGTTCATCATTTCTGAGTTTTTAAGATGGGTTTTTAAGATTATAATATTTGAACAAACTACCAGAGTGCACAAGCTGAAAGCCTGCTACATTAAAACCTGGGGCAAAATCCCAGGTAAAAACCAAACCAGATTTAGCTGTCTGAAGGACTGCAACAACCCCGCTTTAAATATTTCTTTAATGGGCATTAAAACTGCATTATCTTAATCGCTTAGGCTAAAACGGTGACATAACATTCCCCGAGAGGTCAGGAAGTCTGATACAATTGAATTCATCCTCAGCCTGATCAGGAAGAAATATTGATCCAATACATTATTAAACACTTGATCAGGCTGTCGGCTTTCGGAAATTGCCGGATATTGCCAATAAGATAATTGTTTACATTTGCTTGAAGTTTTCCGGTAACCACTGTTGGTTAATAACTCCAGGAGAAGGTAGTCGGTTAAACAATAGTCGGTTTGGGTTTGATGAAATTTTACTTTGCGTTATTTTAAAAATGTTTTTGAATTAAGCTTGTGACAGGAATTAAAAAATTCGATATCAGCCTTTTGGTAAGCCTGGTTTTTTTGCTGCAATTATTGTCGGTTTCAAAAGTTACAACCGGGCAAAACACCGATTCGCTCTACAAGGTAATTAACGTGGCCACAAACGATAGTGCACGGATAACCGAAATGGTTAACCTTGCCGTTGCATTGACCGAAAGCTATCCTGATTCGGCGATGCTGGTGCTGGTAAAGGCAGAAACCTTTCTTCCAAAGAAAAATAATGATTATCTGAAAGCTAAAATACTTTTTGGTAAGGCGCTGCTGTTTCAGAAAATCGGAAAATATCCCGAGTCGCTCCAGAATTTTTATGAAGTTAAAAACAAACTCGAGCGTTATGAAGGGGCAATTCACGACACGCTCATCACAAATTTTTACCTGAATACTGTTAATGGTATTGGGGTTTTATTTTTCAACACCGGTAAGCTAACCGAAGCGATTGAGTATTTTGAATCCGGAATCAGTTATTATAATCAGCATTTAAACGCACCATATCCGGAGGCAAACCAGGGGATGTTGTTTAGGTTTAACCTGAATATTTGTGGTGGATATCTGAAGCTGAGGGATTTTAAGAAAGCCGGAATTTATGCCACCAAAGCCATGCAATTCCTCAATGAGGATGATTATAAATCGTATGCCACCCTGTTGAACAATCTTTCGATTATTGCACGCGAGACCGGCGACCTTGAAAAAGCCTTTGATCTGATCAGAAAAGCGCTTATAGTATGGAAGGAAAATAATGATGAACGTGGAATGGTTCAGGCATACAACAATCTGGGGCACTACTATTTAACCATCGATAATAAAGTAAAAGCTCTCGAAAACTATCACCTGGCATTCGAAATTTGTCAAAAAAAGGATGATTTTAAGCCATCTGCACTGATTTCGTTGGAAATGATCAGTGGTATTTATGCTGAGCTTAATAATTTTGAGGAAGCCTACAAATACCATGTACTTTACAAAGAAACCAACGACAGCCTGATAAATATGGAAAATATCAGGCAGATGACCCAGCTTGAGATGCAGGAAAAATTTAATAAGCGATTACAGGAAACCCAATTAATTCAGAAAAAAAAGGAAGACGAACAAAAAACCCGTGAAATGATTTTTGGGCTGATAACGGTATTTTCGGTAATGGGATTAATCATTCTTGTCCTGTTGTACTATCTTCAAAGGAGCAAATCGCAGCGGCTCAGCCTTGAATCCGAAAAAATCAACATCGAAACCAAAAACCTGCAATTGGAAAAGCTGAACCTTGTTGAGCAGTTGGAATTTAAAAACAAAGAACTGGCCACCAATGTAATGTATCTAGTCAGGAAAAATGAACTGATTACCAGCATTTCCGAAAAACTCATCAAATCGAAAATTGCCTTTAAAAAGGAAAACCAGCCCATTATTGACGAAATTATCAGGGAACTTCAGTCAACAACCGACGAAGATGTCTGGACTGATTTTGAAATCAGGTTCCAGCAGGTTTATAACGAGTTTTACAATAAACTTAACGAAAAAGTCCCTAATCTTACCGCCAACGAAAAGAAACTATGTGCTTTTCTCCGGCTCAATATGTCGACCAAAGAAATCTCTGCCATCACTTATCAATCAGTCAACAGCCTGACTGTGGCACGTTCGCGGCTTCGCAAAAAGATAGGCCTCGAAACCGACGAAAGCCTGATTTCATTTTTGGAAAGCATTTAACCTGGCTAATTTACAAAATTTAACAGAACGCGGATCCCGATGGCTATCGGGACGGATTTTATGGATTTACGCGGATAAGAAAAAAATCTGTGCGAATCGGTTGTATCTGTCTTGATGGCTATCGGGATGCGTTTTGTAAAGAATACAATTTAAACCCCACCCGTTAGGTTTTGCTTCATCACATCAAATCCACTCAAATTTTAAGCGGAAAATATCTTAGCTATTTCCAGATACACCGTTTTTATCTGCTTAATTTTCAATTTCATACAATACCTTGTATGGCAATTGTAACGAATGAATGATGTTTTGTAATGGCTAACATTTGAAGTGTAAATTCAATGTAAGCCCAAAAATTTGTTTTCGCTACATTCCTGAATTTTCTTTGTGGGATAAAACACAGAAAAATGAAACCGGCTAAAAAAACCGAAAGCACCAAAGAACAGGAAAAACAATTTGAAACGACTTTCGAGAAGCTTATCGAAAAGAAGAAGCTCGAAAACGAAGCCTATAAGAAAATTCTTAAGTCACTCAATACTAACAAAAACAAGTAATTATGAAAACGTTGTACATTTTTTTAGTTTTATTGCTCGGGTTTGGAGTGCTGCCGCAAGCCACTGCCCAGCGAACATTTATTGGTGAGCCTTCAAAAGCAAGCCAGCACAACCTCAACATCAGGATTGGTGATGTTATTTACGACCAATCTTCGGATGAAGAATATGGCGGATACATCGTATCCCAGTTATTTACCGACGCAGCAAGTGCCAGCTTATCATGCCAGGCTGCTGATGACTTTATTGTACCCGATGGCGAAACCTGGAACGTTGGTTCATTTGGCGTCTGGGGAACCTGGTGGGAAGGAAGTGCAGGAAATCCTGCCAAAGTTGATGTTTACATCTATAACGACGACAATGGAAAACCCGGTACTTTGATTAGTTCCTACGTTGAGCAAAACAAATTTTATAAAGAAGAATGGGTTAATGCTGATAATCAACTTCAGAGCTATTACAATCTTAAATTCCCAACACCTGTTGCTTTTACAGCAGGCCACTACTGGATCAGTTTCCGGGTTAACGATAGTTATGATGTAGCAGGACAATGGGGCTGGGAAGACAAAAACAAGGCAAACGGAGAACCCTGGCACTGGCGTAATCCTGCCGATGGCTATGGATATGGGTTTATTGACTGGACTCCAAGTACAATGGTGCATTTTTGGGGATATAGCCTCGATTTACGATTTGCCCTTTACGGCGAATCATACAATAACGACCTTTCGGTGCTTAATATCTCCAGCCCGGTTGATGGCGAATTAACCGCAAACGAAACCGTTACCATAAAAATTAAGAACGAAGGTAAACTTCCGCAAACCGGTTTTAATGTTGGTTACTCGATTAACGGAGGTACGATGGTAGTCGAAAACGTTGGTTCACTCATGGTAACAACCGAAAGCGCAGTCGAATATTCGTTTACAACCAAAGCAAATCTTTCGGTTGGTGGATTTTATACAATTACTGCCACCACGCTGCTTGCCGGTGATCAGAAACCTTCAAACGACAGTTTTACGAAAGAGGTGGTAAACTTCGGTTCCATTTACCGCATGGTTAATAATCAAACCATTAATTTTACAACATGCTCAGGTACCTTTACAGATATGGGAGGCATTAATGCCGGGTTTGTTGAAGGCGACAATGGCATTGTTACAATTTTTCCGGGTGAAGCCGGCAAGAAAATCATGCTTACATTTTTTGGGGCTTTTGATGTTTCCTATGGAGATGGCCCTTATCAGGCACTGACCGTTTATGATGGCGTTGATGTTAATGCCCCGATGATTGGCGAATGGAGCGATAATTCACCAACCAAACCCGATATTTTAAAGGCTTTGGGACCAACAGGTGCGATGACCATCAGGTTTGTGGCTCCGGCCTGGGATTTTGGTACAGGCTGGTCTGCCTTCATAAACTGTTACGAGCAGCCTGGTGACGATTTTGAAATGATTTCTTTTTCCATCAATCCTACGCTCATTTTTACAGATCGCGACATCACTTTTACAGCTACTGTCAGAAATATCGGTTCGCAGGCACAAGCCAAAGATGTAACTTTTTATGTAAATGATGTTCCTGTTGGCGTTGTAAATACCGGTTTGGTAAATTCGACAGACTATGCAACCGTAAGTTATGTATATCAGTTTCCGGCAGCGGGCAGCGTAGTTATCAAAGCAGCTGTTCCTGCTGATGGCGGAACCGATCCTGAAAACAATTATAAAACCATCCAAAGTTTAGTTTATCAGAATGGTTGGTTTGTTGAAATGTTTGATGACGGCTATTTCCCACCCGAAGACTGGACTCCCGGACCAGCATGGGGAGGCAGTACAAACGCTTATACCGGAACAGGGGCAGCAGGATGTTATGTTAATACATTTGAGGAAGATACACTGGTTACACCACAGCTTGTGATTCATGCCGGTGATAAACTCACATTTTGGGCTGCAACTTCACTCTGGTGGCCTGGTAATTTAAGAATTATGTGGAAAAACAGCGAAACAGGCCAATGGTCAGATTTGGAATACATCCCACTTGGATCGAGCCAGTTTAACTATTTTGAAGTTGATGTAACGGCGGCTGCCGGCAACAATTATATTGGTTTTGTTGGTGTTGGCGATGTTGTATGGTCGTGGAGCGCTAACATTACCATTGATCAGGTTATCGGTTTTGGTATCGAATATTTTTACTACGATAACGATATGAAGGTTTCCGAATTTAATCCTTTCCCGACACCTTCCAAAGACGAGCCGATTAATTTTGATGTAGTTGTTAAAAACAATGGAAATAATGCCATGCTTGCCGGCGATTATAGCGTGAAAATTATGCAGGTAGCCGATGGCGCTGATATCGAACTTGCCTCTGTACCGGGGATAGCCTGTAATCCATTTCAGTTCAAAACACACACACTGTCCTGCACTTTCGACCATATCGGCCCTGCCGAAATTTATGCAATGGTAGTTTTACCTGGAGATCAAAAACCAGAAAATGATAAATCAGGCATACGCCCTGTTTATGTGCAGGT
>CAYOWJ010000103.1:10306-11572 GCA_964407625.1 uncultured Lentimicrobiaceae bacterium | reverse complement strand
GATATGAGCCCAGACTGAAAACTGGTTGGTTAAGAAATAATAGCAATTTTAGTTTTGAAAATGAATCAATAGCCCAGGGCTAGAGCCCCGGGTAAAATGAGACGGGGAGCGTTTTATGTCAGGTCGTTTACGACCTTCATCTTAAAAAAAACACTTTACGGGCAATAAGGGCGTAAACGCCCTGCCATCGTTGCGTTGTGAATTCCCACAATCCCAAACCTGAAGGTTTGGGCTATGGAAAATCTGAATTATGGGCTTAACTTGACGGCGATGGGTTTTAGCCACAAAAATAAAATTCATGACACTTTTTTAGACCAAGTTCAGGAATTATTAAAAATTCAAATACAATTGAATTTTATCGTAAAATACCAATTTATTCAAATTCACTTGAATAAATTGAAATTAATGGAAACGGCAAAAATTTTAAGATTTCTGTGACTTCACCAGCTCTTTCGTACTCAACAGCCCGCAGGCAGCATAAATATCAAGTCCTCGGGAGGCGCGGATGGTTGTGCGGATTCCTTTTGCATTTAGTCCAACCATGAATTTTTCGATGGCTTCCTCACTTGAGCCAAGAAGTGGCGTATTTGGGATAGGATGAAAACGGATCAGGTTAACGCGGCAGCGTATGCCGTTCAATATTCTGGCCATTTCCTTCACATGGCGGGGTGTGTCATTAATTCCGTCGAACATGATGTACTCAAACGAAACTCTTCGTTGTTTTCCAAAATCGAAACTGCGAATGGTTTCGATAACTTCCTGCAGCGGGTAAACCGTTTGAATGGGCATGAGTTTTTTGCGCTCTTCGTCAAAAGGTGTGTGCATACTTACGGCCAGGTGGCATTGGCTGTTTTCGAGAAAAGTCTTCATTGCCGGCACAATTCCAATGGTTGAAACCGTAATTCGTTTCGGGCTCCAGGCAAAACCCCAATCAGCAGTAAAAATTTCAAGGCTTTTCATCAACTCGTCTAAATTGTCCAGAGGTTCGCCCATACCCATATACACGATGTTGGTAAGATTTTCCCTTTCGGGAAGATTTCTTACCTGGTTAACAATTTCACCGGCTGTTAGGTTCGATTGAAAACCCTGTTTTCCGGTCATGCAAAACAGGCAGCCCATTTTGCAGCCCACCTGCGACGAAACACAGAGTGTGCTGCGGGTTTCCTCGGGAATATAGGCGGCTTCGACAAATTTGTTGTTTTGGGTTGGGAAAAGGTATTTTTTGGTTCCGTCCACCGAAACCTGCACTTTTGAATGATCGGTGAG
>CAYOWJ010000103.1:7150-10206 GCA_964407625.1 uncultured Lentimicrobiaceae bacterium | reverse complement strand
CTTCCACCACCATTTCGGCGCTGCCACAAAGGTAGTATTTTCTGTTTGTTGGAAGAGCGTTCTGCTCAGTCAGCCATTTTGTAATCCGGCCAAAAAAAACGTTTTCAGCGTTTTCACGGGTGCAACAGCGGATGTATTTTTCGCCCAGCTCATTTTTAAAATCATTCTCAAAATAAAACGAGTTAAGGTAACGCCCGCCATGAATCAGGGTTTTGCCATTTTTCAATCCTGAGCGCCACATCGAAACAAAAGGTGCAATTCCGGTTCCGGAAGCAATCCAAAAGGCGGGTTCATCGGTTCCAAAAAAGTTGCCCATTGGCCCGGTCGTGAACAGGGAATCTCCGGGCATTAAACCGGCAAGCTTTGGGGTAAGTTCGCCACCGGGCTTGATGTTAAAAATAATACTGATTTCGGATTCATTGTTTCCGCTGGCAATGCTGTACATCCTGGGCTTTTCGTCGCGGGTTACGGCAAGTGCCACAACCTGTCCGGGAATAAACGAGAAATTACGCTGATATGAAATCACGAAAACGCCGGGGGCAATTTCAGTTTTCCTGGTAAGTTTTACCTCGGTTAATTCCATTTTTGATTTCGACATTGGCTGTGAGGTTGTTTGAAAGATAAAATTATTTTAGCCCGTTGGCGATAAAACACTCGCTGTATTTTTTATCCGAACCCTGGATATGATTGATTAACCAGCTCTTTAAAAACTTGAAAACCTCGAATGAAAGAACAATATTTCCTTCCTCAAACTGGGTTTTAAATTTTACGACAGTATTTACAAATTGCTGGTGTTCTTCGATGTGCGCTTCACTTTCGGGATATTTAAATGCTGCAAAATATTTTTCTTCGGTAGCAAAATGCACTTGTGTGTAACGGGTCAGGTCATTAATTATTCCGCTAAGAATGTTGTTTGCGTTCCCGTCGGACATCGCATCAAACAGCTTGTTAATCAGTTTTACTAATCCTTTATGCTGGTTGTCAATTTCATCAACACCAACACTGTACTTGTCTGTCCATGTGATAAAAGCCATAATTTTTAGAATTTATTTATTTTCAACAACAAATTTGAATGTCTGATTTTGCTTGCCATCACTGAGTATCAAAAAATAAATACCACGCTGTTTGCTTGATAAATCAATATTGATTAGTGTATTTTCCTGGCCAATTTCCATCTTTTCAAACACCAGTTGCCCTAAACTGTTCAATATCCTGATTGATTGAACTGAATTTTTGTTATCCGGGATGTGCAGATTGAAATGCCCGTTGTTTGGGTTTGGAAAGATGGTGGCATCCGATGATTCAGAAAACTCGCTTTCCTCCATACCTACAGTACTTACAAATTCGAACCAATTAAAGTTAAATCCGGCGGTTTTAACCAAAATCCTGAAAGTGTATTCGCCTTTCGACAGAACCACATCTTTGGTAACTGTTGTCCAGGTTTGCCAGCCGCCGGTTACCGGAAGAATGATTTCGTGAAGTATTACGTTGGTTGCGCCGACAATTAGCAATTGAATTTTCCCGGCTTGCTGAAGTGAAGCCACCCTGTATTTTACGGTAAAAGTGCCTGTTTCGGTAACATCAACCAGGTAATCGAGGTAATCGCCGGCATCAAAATAGCCAACATTCAGTCCGCCGCCGGCATCGGTGGTAGTTTCCGTTTGAATCCCCTGACTGTTAAAATAATCCTCAGCCTGAATGATGCCGGGAATGACCTTCCTTTTTGGGAGTTTATTGGTTACCACTTTCGAAAAAAAAACATCCAGCAAAGTTCCGTCAGTGGCCTGAACTCCACTTCCATCATACGAAACCTTGACTACATCGCTATATTTAAACTGTTGGCCAACAGCTAAATTTATAAATTTTGGATATTGAGAATCTATCTGAACATTGGTAACGGCGACTTCAACATTATTAATCAAAACTTTAAAACCTGCCGGCGAAGATGGTAATGAAGAATTTATTGGTTTATTGGTAACAATTTGCACCGACAAAGCATCTTCGGTTGTGGCTGCCGAAATAAACTTAGCCGGAATTGTGGTGGTTGCTCCTTTTTGAACAATCGTAAAACTGTTTACATTAAACCCGCCCACATCAACAAGCATGCGAAGCCGGTGAGTTCCCTGATCCAGGATAACATCTGAAATTGTCACAGTTTGCCAGCTTTGATAACCGCCCGTTGACGAAAAAGTCATCTTTGATGAAACATCAACTTCGTCGAGTTGAAAATGAAATCCGAAGCCTGAACTGGGACAGGCAACGCGCACCTGTAGATCGTAAACTGCCGTGGCTGCCACATCCAGCGTGTATTGCAACCATTCACCATCTTCGGTCCAACCCACATCAAAACCATTCGAATTCTGAACATCCTGACATATCTCAATATCCACACCATCGTTGCGGTAATTGTCACCCGAATTCCAGGAAGTGTAAACATTTGTGTTTACATGATAATCGGCAGAATCATTATCAAGATAGGCGTAATTACACCTGCCGAGGTCAAAATCGGTGGCATAAATAGTTCCGGGAGCGCTATTTTGGTTGAAAGGTTTTGTTTCGGTCGAATAAACCTGTCTGAACATCGCATCAATTACATCTTTGTGATATTCGCAGTTCTCAAGTTTTTGATTTTCGGCAACCTGAAACATTGTATTTTTTGCAAATTCTGCGGTTGGCTGCCCACCCTGGCCCGACCAATAATTGAGCAAAACCTGGTAATCGTCGGTCAATGGTGAAGATAATGGCCCGGCGATTGACCCGATCTTTTTCATAGGCCACCATGCCCAACCAATGTTTTGTGCTTCCATCAGCCGGATGGCCGCAGTAAACCAAACATTTGAATTCTCGCCGCTTTCGCCCAGCCAGATAGGGATGTTGTAAGTATTCCGCAGGTTGAGCATCCATTGAATATCGCTCACATTATTATAATTCCAGTATTTATGAAAACTATAAACCATGTTGTTGTCCCAGGGTGGTGTGAGGCCGGTAAAATCGTTGGCAAACCAGTTGCCTTCAATAAAAATGATGTGATTGTTATCAACCTCACGGATGGTGTT
>CAYOWJ010000103.1:0-7050 GCA_964407625.1 uncultured Lentimicrobiaceae bacterium | reverse complement strand
AGTAAAATTTCCTGGTCGCCTTTAACAATTTTCTTTCCCTGAACTTTTAAAAATTCCTGCGCCTGAACGGAATTTATCCAGAAAAAAATAAAGAATAATGTAAAAAAGTTTGAGAAAAGGTTGAGTTTTTTCATTTTTAGCGTGTTTATTTAGCTGAAACATTTAGCAAAAATAGCGTTAATTATAGTTTTCAAATAAATTGAGATTTGATGCCTTTGCCTGCCGGAAGTAAACTATTTCGAAATAGCCGCAGCCCTTACCGGCGAGCCATCTCCATCTTTAATTTTGAGAGGAAATACAGCAAAATCGAAGGATTTGTTAATTAAACTTTCCAGATTAGTCAGATTTTCGATGATGATAAGCCCATTGCTGAGCACCAGATTGTGATTTTCAAAATCATTTGAACTTATTGAATCTATCGAAATTACGTCCAGTCCGATTCCTTTCAGATTACAAGACAGTAAAAAACTGCAGGCTTCCTTTGATAGCACGGGGAAATCACCGAAATATCTGTCACTTCCCCAATGATCCGACCAACCTGTAAAAATCAAGGCAAAATCAGCAGCGGCCAATTCTGCCCTGTACATTTTTACATAATCAACATCAATAATCTCATTTTCGGAAAACCCGGAACAATCAACCAGAACACCTTTACCGTAAAAATCCGACAAAGGCAGCTTATCAGTGGTTAATCCATTATCGAAAAAATGTGCAGGGGTGTCGAGGTGAGTGCCTGAATGCGTGAACATTGTAAGCTTTATCACCTGGAAACCATCACGCTGATAATTGTATTTATTTTCGAGGTGTGGAGATTCTTCGCCAGGATAAGCCGGCATATTTTCCTCGATGATGTGGGTTAGATCAATTACTTCCATGTTTTTTGGTTGCGAAGATAATTGATTTTGACAGGCAGGAAGATCAACCTTCGCTGAATTTTTTCCTGACATGCTCTATTATTGCCAACTCGGATGGTTCGATTCCATTGTAGGCACGGGCAACTTTCTCGATGATGTGCAAACAAGTGTTTTTCATGTTCGTGTCACAAACATCTTTATTCAGGTCGTAAAATCTGATAAACTGATCGAAAGCTTCATTCATCGGTACATCTTCATCACGCAAACGGTTGAATTCTTTTTCGGTGTAAAAGGCTTCGAGCGCATGACGCCCATCAAAATTATCCTTTTCGATTGCGATAATCTGCGTGATTACAAAATGAAAAACACTGGCGACTTCTTCCTGCTGGATAGCACCATCAGCTTTTGCAATAGCATAAACAACTCTTCCGAGGGCTGTATAGAAAAGTTTTAAATCCATTGAACAATAATAAAATGAATGGGGGAAACTATGTAAAAATCAGGTAAACAAAAATAGTTCATACCATTAAAAATCTAAGATTTCCAACAAAACTTCTATTCAAGCCTGATGGCAATAAAAGCTTTTTTGGGAATAGCACGATAAATGGCGCGGGCATCTTTTGCCGGTATTTCGATACTGATGTAAGGCTGATATTCAGGAACACGAAAGGTTAAAGCCGTTCTGATGAAGTTCATGGTACTTTCGTACCTTTTTCTCATCTTGTATTTCATGGTTGTTCGCGATTTATCTTCCTCCGACTGGCTTATCTGTAATAGAATTCCTTTATCGAGGTAAAGCGAACAAACCACAAGTTCTGAGCGCGCTGTATCAGGGGTTGAAACATCTTTTTGTGCTTCGATGGTATCTTGTGGTGCGATTTTAAGAATAAAAGGGTCTTTTTGAATGGTTGCAAACGAACTGTCTATTTTAAATGGAGACGAAAACTGATTGATGAGCGCAATTCCCTCCATCGAATTAAAGATGCCACTTTTGCTGTAATTGCTGATTTTTACTTCATGCATCGCCACACCCTGAATTTCGATGCTCACCACCTGGTCTTTTAAATTGACTGAAAGGTAAATTGAATCGGTTGCCAACATGGCTATTTTTGAGCTAAGAAAAGCTTCTTCTTGTTTTAACCTGAATAAATCTGTATCAGCACGATAATCAACGAGGCCAGGAGTATGTGGTTTTGGATTAAAGGATTCGTTAAATTGTTTGAGTTTTTCGACCGGTGAGAGATAAGCAAAATAGGCAAAGAAGCCCAAAATGGCAAAAACCATCAATACTATGAAGAACCCCAAAAATGTCCATAATCGTCTGCCAATGAGGGGCTTTTTTGAGTATTCTCTTTCTTTTCTTTTCAAATTATCCATGACAGGCTTATCGATTAATAAATGAAGACTTTTGATCCAGTATTCAAGGTATTGTAGACCACCTCCAGGTCTTCGTCACTCAATCTGATACAACCATGAGTTACCGGCATACCAAGTAATCTCTGATAAAGTGTTCCATGAATCATATATCCATCGCCCAAAGTCAATGCGTAATCACCCAAGGATCCATATTCATAGCGTGAAGAATGGCGGGCTGAAGGAACCGGTAATCCTTCCTCTATAAAGGCCCAGTCAGGTTTTACCCAAACAGGAGCAGTTGTTTTCCCTCTTACCTTCATTGCTCCCTTTGGGGTCTTAAAAACCCACTTTTTATCTTCGGATTTTTGCAAAATCGTATTTTTTCCTGTCGAACACTTACCTTCACGAATAAGCCGATTATCAGTATAGAGCCGAAACTCATTATCACTAGTATTAATAATAATGTAAGAGGTTTTGGGCACAAGCAGAGACAATCGCTTGATGTAACTTTTGATTTTTTTTTCGGCAGCTTCTGTTTCGTCAGCAATAGCCGCAAGAGTAGTTTCATCAGATGAACCACCCAACACAAGTCCGGCCTGAGCAATCGTTCTGTCCTGAATTTTTGGAATTCCAAAAATGAAGAAAACACCTATCCCAACAAGAAAAATAAGCAGAAGAACAGACGAAAAAAAGTAAATCAGAATACTTTTTAAAATTGAAACGAAGGTCACTTTAGCTATTGAGACCTTTGAGGTATTTTCAGAAGTATTCACTACCATCATAGGTTTGTAACTGTTTACCTGCGGTGTACCTGTTGTGTTATCAGAATATTCTCTGTGTATCATTTTCGAAGCACTATTTCTTTAAAAGTTCATCAAGTGTAACCAATGAGCCAACTATTGTGATGCGGGTACCTTCAGAAACACGACTATATAAATCATCCATATCATGATTTGTAAAGGCTACACATCCATTTGTCCAATTCACTCCTTTTCCGCCACCTCCATGCAATTCGAGCAAATCGCCAATATTTGCCCTGCGTGGAATATTTCCTTTTCTTTTTTCTTCGGCAAATCGCTTTTTATCATCATCGTTGGGATAATCAATTAACAAAGCTTTATGGTATTTGGTTTGATTTCCGGGTTTCTTTTTTACAACCTTGTATTTTCCTTCGGGGGTCTTTTTATCGCCTCGGTAACGCTTTGTTCCAATCCAATTTTTGCCCAATTCAACTTCATAAGTCTTTTTTAACACACCACTTTTATAGAGGTGACAAGCTTTTGAAATTTTATCGACTACCAGCACAGTGGTCTGATTATTCCTGGAGTAATCAACAGTTTCCTTGAACAAACGTTGCCACAAATTGTAATTGGTAAAATAATCATCCAACATTCCTTTTGCAGAAGTTGTTGCACTGTTAATTGCAATTTTGGCTTGCTTCACCCTGTCGTTACAAACCAGAAAATTACCGCTTGCGTAACTAACTTTTGCTTCCGAAAGCAGGAGTTTTCCTCGCTGATAGGTTTTACGGATTTCGTCACGAACAGGCAAATCAACGAATGCATGATCAAATGCAATGATCTGCTTTTGAATAAGGTTAATTTCAACCTGAACACTTGACTGAATATTAGCTGAGGTTGATTCGGCAAGTTTTTTTGCATCAAGTGCTTTACGTTCGGAAACCATGGCTAAAGTAACGCTTTTACCAAAATTGCGGTTTAAAACAAATCTTTGATTTTGAAGTTGCCAATTGATAATGGCCGAGTCATACAGTAAGGAAGCTTCTTTAAATAAGTCAGGAGCATAAATATCGGCTCTTGACTGGCGGGCGCCTGCCAGAGCGATTCTGGCCTGATCAATTTCTTTGTCGGGAGTTTCAGGTAAGTACGAAAAAAAAGTAAAAATTCCTATTGTGAGCACACCCACAATAAAAATGATGATAAAAAAACCCCAAAATGACCGATAATACTTCATAAAGCTTAAAGAATGGTAAGAAAAAACCCCGGAGAAAAATCCCCGGGGGTGTACAATTTATTTCAAAGCTGCCTCTCGGAGGCTATTAGCGTTTGCCTTTTGATTTTTCAATGGCTTCTTTCAACTCAGCGTTGATGCCCATTGATTTTTCCTTAGCTGCTTTGATTTTGTCCAAAGTTCCAAGTAAATCGCCTGTATTAAGCATGTTTTGTGCGTCAACAACTGATGCATCAATACCTGCCATGTCGGCTTTAATTTGCTCGAGAGCTTCTCTGCCTTCTTTGCCTTTTGGAGCTTTGGTGAGCAGATCCTGGTTTTCTAAAACAAGTGCAGAAACTTCGGTCATCGTTGTATTGATTTCCTGTTTTACTTCTTCAATACGAGCTAAAGTGCTTTCTTTAACTTGCATCGACAAAGTTTTTACACCTTCTAACTGAATTTTTACAGCACCATAACGGCTGAAAAGTTTTGATTTTTGGGTTTCAACATTAGCTAAAGCTACCTTTAACGAATCTTGAACTGCGGCAAACTGAGCTTGTTGATAAAGATCAGCACCTACAGCTCTTGCTTCTTCAACGGCTGCTTTTGCGGCGTCGATTTCCACTTGTGGTACTTTTGCACATCCGGCCATAACAATTACCATTGCCATCATTGCAAAAACGGTTAACATACGATTTTTCATTTTCTTTCCTCCGAAAGTCTTTAATGGTTTAAAAAATTGAAATAATTTGATTTTTATGTTAATCTGACTGAAAAGACATTGAACAATAAACCCCCGGAACATTAATTACAATACCAAAGTATTATTATCCGATCCTTTCCAATTCAAACTTTCATGTTTTGTGAAGAACTTTTTGTAAATTTCACACTATTTAGACGGTGGGTTTTGATAAAGTAACCAATAATCAGAAAATATTTTTACTTTTACGCGTCGAACAGAAATTAAACACAAGATTATTTCGAATTTTCTTTAATGAATCCGCAGAAATACAAGTTAATAGGCGATGAAGATCTGATAAAAATTATTGTTACCGAAAAGAACAATGATTTGTTTGGCGTCTTGTATGAACGCTATTATCGCAAAGTTTTGGATAAAAGTTATAGTTTGCTAAAAAGCAGAGATCTTGCTGTGGAGGCAACCCAGAATATTTTCTCCAAAGCCTTTGAAAAACTCGCAGGCTATAAAGGTAATGCCTCTTTCTCGTCCTGGCTCTATTCGATTGCCTATAATTATTGTATCGACTTTTTGAGATTGAAAAAGCAGTTGCATTATCCCGAATGGAACAGCCAGAATGAATTACCCGAAATTATCGACGAAACCGATGAAGACTTAACCAACCTTGATTATGAATTACTTCTGGAATTAATGGAATTGATTCATCCCGAAGAAAAGGCACTCATCGTAATGAAATATAATGATGATTTATCGATGAAACAAATCGGTGAAGCTCTTAGAATAACAGAAAGCGCAGCAAAAATGAGGTTAAAAAGAGCAAGAGCACGACTCTTGTTTCTCTATCAGGAAAAAACTAAAAATTTGATTTAATTTGTTACTTTCCTGATTTTGGCCGTCATTATGTAAAGCTTGTTTTGTTATGAAAAATTATTTCCTCAAATTATTTAATTCCAGAAAAGTACGACCTGGCCGACATATCGAGCAGATTTTTAAGAAACGCTTTCCTGGCGCCATAAATGTTGAATGGGTTAAACTTGAAAAAGGTTTTGAGGCTTTGTTTCATGAAGGAGAGACCGAAAAAATCGTTCGTTTTGACCATACCGGAATGCTTTTCGAAATCCGTACCAACTTTACTTTTAACGCACTTCCTGAAAATATCAGGCGCCCCGCTCAAACTTACGGTGAACTGATGAATGCAATAAAAATTGACCGGAAATCGGAAACGCTGTTTGAGATTATTTTCAGAGATCAAACGCTTACCCGTTATCAGTTAATACTTGATGAATCGGGTAATGTTCTTAAAAATGAGGTGCTCTGATTGTAAAGAATTGATTAAAAAAAAGCAGCTTTTTCGATCGAAAAAGCAGCTTTTTTATTTAAGCCGGATTTGGATTATGAGCCCAACAATCCACCCTTTTTGTATATTATTTCCTGGACATCAGAGAAAGGTTCTATCATAACAACCTGTCCTGATTTGATATCGACAACTTTTCCTGTCGAAAAATCGACACTGATTTTATCTCCGGTAGCAAGACCGGTTTTTTCAAGTTCTTCAGGATGATAAACAAGTATCGGGAAGGCGGCATTAATAGCATTTCGCTCGTAAATAGCACCGTATGATTCCGCCAGAATACATGAAATTCCCAATGAAGCGAAACAGTCAACAGCTTGCTGACGTGAACTGCCAGCCCCGAAATTTTTACCAACTATTACAATGTCGCCGGGTTGGGCTTTTTTAGCGAAATCCTCGTAACCAGCCAGGTTATCAAAAGTATATTGCCCCATTTCGGCCAGGTTTGTAATGGTAAGATAGCGGTTATGGAAGATCATATCAGTGTCGATATCGTCTTTTTTTATTATCCAAACTCGGCCTTCAACTACAACAGGCCGGGAAGATTCGGTCTTTTCTTTTTTTACCGGTGACTGCGCTGCCATGCCGGTTTTTGAGAAAACTGCCGGCACATCCGGAATTTCATCCGGAGTAGTGATGTAACCTGCCACTGCTGAAGCTGCAACAACAGCCGGAGAAGTGAGATAAACAAAACCTTTTCCCTGTTTTCCCGAGAAATTACGGTTTCCTGTGCTCACGGTCACTTCATTCGGGCCATTCTGTCCGACCTGACCGGCGGCACAACCTGCACAACCTGCATTGGAAACCATAGCACCAGCATCTTTAAAAATTTTGATATA
>CAYOWJ010000102.1:10111-11672 GCA_964407625.1 uncultured Lentimicrobiaceae bacterium | reverse complement strand
AAAAACAAAAAGTCCTGTAGGGACGTAATATTAACTTTGTCGGTCAATAGTGATTCCTTTTAACAGTCTGACACAACCTCCAGTCTCCAATCTCCCAGTCTCTTAGTCTCCCAATCTCCCAGTCTCCCAGTCTCCCCGTCTCCCAATCTCCTAGTCTCCTAGTCTCCCAGTCTCCCCGTCTCCCCGTTACCTCAAAATCCAAATACCTCATCGAGTACCTTAAAAATCCTTCTAAAATCATCTTCAACCAGATTTGACCCTGAAGGCAGGCAGAGCCCGGTATCGAAAAGATGTTCGCTGGTGCCGTTACCATAAAAAGGCGATTTTGCAAAGACTGGCTGTAGGTGCATCGGTTTCCAGAGTGGGCGTGATTCGATATTGTCCTTTTCGAGAGCCACGCGGATGGTTTCCGTGGTGATACCTTTGTTTTTTTTAGGTTCTACGGTAATGGTAGTCAGCCAGCGGTTGGCGAAAAAGCCATCAGGCTCGAGTAAAAGATCTATCCGGAATCCCCGTTTGTTTACTTCGCTAAAATATTTTAAGTAACGCTCAAAGTTGCAGCGCCGCTGGTTCACCCGTTCGTTGATGACCATCATCTGGCCGCGGCCGATGGCAGCTACAACATTACTCATCCTGTAATTATAACCAATTTCGCTGTGCTGATAATGGGGAGCCTGATCTCTTGCCTGAGTGGCAAGGAAGCGGGCTTTTTTGATGAGTATCTCATCTGACGAAAGCAAAGCCCCGCCTCCGGAGGTGGTAATTATCTTATTTCCGTTGAACGACAGTATCGACAATTTTCCAAATGAGCCACACATTTTGCCGTCGATATGCGCACCAAGTGCTTCGGCGGCATCTTCGACAAGCGGAATATCGTATCGTTCGGATAAATCTTTGAATGCCTTCATTTTAGCAGGCATCCCGTAAAGGTGAACCACGATGATGGCAGCAGGTTTTTTTCCTTTTTGGATGCAGTCTTCGATGGCCTGTTCCGTAAAGACAGGATCCATATTCCAGGTATCTTTTTCAGAATCCACAAAAACAGGAATAGCACCCTGATAAACAATTGGGTTAGCTGATGCCGAAAAGGTAAAACTCTGGCAGATCACCAGATCGCCGGGTTTAACATTAAGCAGGATAAGTGCAAGATGCAGGGCAGCAGTCCCTGAGCTGAGTGCCGCTGCATGGCTGTTTCCTGTGAATGTTTGCAGATCCTGTTCAAGCCCGTCGACATGTGGCCCCAGTGGGGCAATCCAATTGGTGTCGAAGGCTTCTTTTACAAATATTTCTTCATGACCGCTCATGTGTGGCGAAGAAAGCCAGATTTTTGTATTCATCAATAGTATGTTTTCAAATTGCATTAAGGCTGCAAAACTAAGATTAAACTGCCAATCTTCGCCAATCAAAAATTATCCGGTTTCTTGATTTGTGTTAATTCGCTTTAATTCTTCCTCATTTGCGTTATAACTTTAGTTTTACGTTACGAACAATAAATCCGGCACCAAACACCAAACACCAAACACCAAACACCAAACACCAAACACCAAACACCAAACACCAA
>CAYOWJ010000102.1:7901-10011 GCA_964407625.1 uncultured Lentimicrobiaceae bacterium | reverse complement strand
CACCAAACACCAAACACCAAACACCAAACACCAAACACCAAACACCAAACAACAATGCTTTATGGCCTGACCAGCATGCAGACACGACAGCAATCACAACAATCACAACCTGACAACAAAAGAATTTGTAACATCCAGCAGGAAGTTATTAATTTTGCCAAAGCATAGCAAGATGGATTTAACCGCTTGCCAGCATTTTAAACACAAAAAAAATTGAACGATGCAGGTTAATGTTTTAAAAACAGAATCAAAACTAATGGGGCGGAACATGTTGCGCATCCATGAGTGGGAAACCGCCGGAGAAATACTTGATGCAGAGGCCGAAATCATCTCACGCTATCATCCCGCCTATATTTACCTCGAGGTTGATGCTACCGACCTTTATTCGATGCATCAACTCGAAGAAAATGGATACAGCTTCAGTGAGTTTCGCATCAGGACGCGTCTCAATACTTCAGATCTGGATATCAGCACACGCTCATTTTTTCCGTTTAAAATGGAGTTGATCGGAGAGGAAGAACTGTACGAAAAATCTGTCGAAATATTGATGACCTCTCACGATGATGATCGCTTCTCGAATGATCCGCTTATCGGACACCAGTTTTCGAAAGACCGCCTCGTGGCTAATTTGCGGAAGTCTTTTACAGCGTACCCTAAGGAATTTCTTCTCGGACTGTTGAATTCAAATACTGATGCGCTGATTGGATTTCGCTCGGGTGCATTTATTTCGAATACCGAAGCAATTTACTATCAATATGGGATTGCCTCAGGTTATGATCATGACCATACTGCAAATATGCTCGAAGCATTTACCATCGACTTTCTGAAAAACAGAGGCATCGGTATTATTAATGCGGTTTCGACGGGTTATAATATTTCCGTGCTCAATAACCTGATCAAAAATAATGACTTTGTGATCGCTTCAGGTTCGGTGCTTATGAGGAAGGTTTTCGAATAAGATCCTGAAATTGAAATCATCATAAAGTTTCTGCAACCCAATATGCAAATTCGCGGTTCAAAATTTAACATCAAAAAGTTGAATGTGATAATTTATAAAAGTAGTTTTAAAGGATGTTGAACTTTAACATTGATATGTTGTATGATGAGAATGAATTGTAAATTGTTTACAACGGTTATGATGCAAAACAGACTATTAAGTCGCTTTCCGGGGCTTTTGTTTTTCATGGTCTTGCTGATACTTTCATCAGGCGCCATGGGGCAGGCAACAACCGGCTTCTCTGGTTATTTCAGCATTCCTGCTGCCGAACTGAGCCCTGAAAAATCGGTAAACATCGGCTATAATCAGCTCAGCGGTAAATATTATGGATTTTACGATGGAAAATACGACCTGGATGTAGGTTTTGCTGATATCGGATTTTTGCCTTTCATGGAAGTGGGAATACGGATAACAAGGCCCCGTGGATTTCAAACTGAAAATAAAACAACCTGGGACCGAATGATTTCAACAAAATTTTTACCACTGTACGAAACCCGCTATTTCCCGGCTATTGCCGTTGGATTTCAGGGTTTTTTTACTACCGGAGAAGGTGGTGGTGCAAATTATTTCAATTCGACCTACATCGTTGCCACCAAGAACTTGAAAATGAAAAGGGTTATCGAAAACATCGGGATTTCGCTTGGTTATGGTGAAGACTTGATGGAGGCTCAAACCTACCAGTTTATCGGAGTTTTCGGTGGGATTAAAATCACGCCAAAATCAATGGATTATCTCGAACTGATGGTTGAATATGATGCCGAAAAATGGAATGCCGGAGCCAGGGTCACCCTGTTAAAACACATCATTTTGTTAGCCGGCTACGAAGGAATGGATTCATTTTCGTGTGGTGTAAGCTATCGCTTCCAATTACCCTAAACTGGATAAGCCAGAAAAAACAAAACTCATCCCGATAGCCCCGATAGCTATCGGGGGGACAAAACTCAAATAATTTCGAAACCTAAGTTGTTTTTTGTGCATTGAACAATAGTTTCTGATAAAAAAAACATTCCTCTCCAGGTAAGCATCTAAACTATCAACGGCTTAAATTTATCGTTAAAAGCGTTGCCAACTGCTAACTTCTGACTGCCGTCTCCCGTCTCTCGTCTCCCGACT
>CAYOWJ010000102.1:3592-7801 GCA_964407625.1 uncultured Lentimicrobiaceae bacterium | reverse complement strand
TTTTTCCTTCTGAATTGGTAGTAATTTTAAAAAGTCACCCTCTATAAGAGGTTATTTATCAATCAAATGTATAATTTATGAAATTAAATTAATAAAGTGTTTACATTTGACTTTAAAAGATATATTTTTGTGCGTCAATTGTGCAGTTATCGAAATCCGAAATTTATTAATTTATGAGTGCCCCGGGTATGATTAATAATCTAATAGAAAAGTTGCTCAAATTCATGGCAGCTAAGATTTTAAGCCGATGGGTGATTTTATCCAAGGACATCGTCATCGTTTGGCTGAGTTTCTTGTTTGCCTATGTTTTAAGGTTTAATTTTGTGCTTACTGATGTTTTCTCATATGAGAATATTAGAAATTCATTCGTTTTTGTAGCTGTTTTTACCGGTTACTTTCTCATTTTCAAGTCCTATCTCGGGATAATCCGACATACCAGTATCAGCGATGCAGTTAGGCTTTTTGAGGCAGTTACTGCATCTTCTCTAACCTTGTTAGTTTTTGTTTTAATCGATCAGAAATATTTTAATAAATCATTTTTTAATGTCCCTCTTTCGGTGGTTGTCGTTTCCTACCTTATCATCATGTTTTCATTGATCTTTACAAGAATATTTATTAAATTACTCTACAACAATATTTTGCGTAAAGAAAAAGGAGAGATTAATGTTTTGATTTACGGTGCCGGAGATTCAGGTATCATCGTAAAAAATACGCTGGCTCAGCGGGCTGTGTCGGGATACAAAGTAGTAGGTTTTATAGACGAAGATTTGGGAAAAATTGGTAAAACCCTCGAAAGGGTTGATATTTATGCTCCCCGGGATATTACCTCAGAATTTATTCAAAAGAAAAATATTGAAGAAATCATTTTTTCAATTCAGAATATTGAACCACTCAAGAAAAAAGAAGTGCTCGATGAACTCTTAAAGCTTGGTGTTGTTTTAAAAAATATTCCTCCGGTAGATCACTGGATACAGGGAAAATTAAATTTCGGACAAATCCAGAGGGTTAAAATTGAAGACTTGCTTCAACGTGAAGCGATAAAACTTGACAACCCGAGAATCAAGGAAATTGTCTTTGGGAAAACGATTCTGGTGACCGGGGCAGCAGGAAGCATTGGCAGTGAATTGGTCCGACAGCTTATCGTTTATAATCCTGCAAAATTAATACTCATCGATCAGGCCGAAACACCTTTGTTTGAGTTGATGCTCGAACTACGTAAAAAACATCCTCATCTTAATGGTACATTGGTTTATTTTATTGCTGATGTCTCCAATCAAAAGCGGATGGAGGCAATTTTTGATGAAATCAAACCAATGATGGTTTTCCACGCCGCCGCATACAAACATGTGCCCATGATGGAAGACCATCCCATGGAAGCTGTCAGGGTAAATATTTTTGGAACCCGCATTCTTGCCGATCTTTCGGTAAAGCACAAAGTTGAAACCTTTGTAATGATTTCGACAGATAAAGCGGTGAAACCCACCAATGTGATGGGCGCATCAAAAAGGTTTGCCGAAATGTATTGCCAGGCCATGGCTAATGAGAATGGAAAAACAACACATTTTATAACTACACGTTTTGGAAACGTCTTAGGCTCCAATGGCTCTGTAATTAAAATTTTCAGAAAACAGATCGAGTCCGGTGGACCCGTTTCGGTAACTCATCCTGATATTACACGTTTCTTTATGACCATTCCGGAAGCTTGCCAGTTGGTGATCGAGGCCAGTGTTATGGGCGAAAACTCTGAAATATTTATCTTCGACATGGGCGAACCCGTAAAAATTCTTGACCTTGCCAAAAAGATGATCATTCTTGCCGGATATGAGCCTGATAAAGATATTATGATCGAATTCACAGGACTCAGACCAGGCGAAAAACTCTATGAAGAACTGCTCGATACCGGTAGTGAAGATGTAGTTCAGACCTATCACCCTAAAATTATGATTGGCAAAGTTAGCTGGAATACCTCTGAAAGCATGCTGGTATTTTTGAGGGAATTGCAGGACGCCCTGACAACCGGTGATCATCGGAAAATGGTATCTGTGCTCAAGAAAGCGATACCTGAATACATCAGCAAGAACTCTGTTTACGAAAGCCTTGATGTGGTCCAGCAGGAAGCCATAACAACGTTCAACTAATATCATGTTTCCTCCTTACCGGCTGTTTCTTTCATTAATAATAATTCTTTATCTTGTCCTCCTGGCATGGTTGTCGTTAATGCCCCCCAACTATTTTGTTCAAAGCCCTGTGTTTTTTAAAGGTGCCGATAAGGTTGTCCATGGCATCATCTATTCGATTCTTTCCTTTCTGCTGTTTTTGCTTTTTATCGAAATCAGGCCAAAATCAAAACAAACAAATGTTGTGTATGTTTTTTTCCTGGCTTCAGCCTATGGCTTGCTGATGGAAGTAATGCAATTAGTAATCAGGAGCGTTTCCCGGAGTTTTGAAGCCGCTGATATTCTTGCCAATGTCATTGGTGTAATCTCAGGAATCGTTGCCGCATTCCTTTTCTCGCCCTTTATCGTCAGGTTAATCAAAAAGTAACCGATAGAGGGACGCCAGCCCTTTATCCGCAAAACCTTCCAACATCAGGTAACTTTTTTAAAGGGATGGTGGCTCTGTATTTTGATCGGGACGCCAGCCCTATATTCACGCCAACAACCGGGACGCAAGCCCTTAATATGCAAAACCTTCCCACCACAGGTAACTTCTTTAAAGGGATGGCGGCCCTGCCGGTGCATTAGGAAAGAACCCTTGTTGAAGATAAGGCATCCCTGCAAATTCCTGATTCAAAAATTCATCCTATTTTCTCATCAATGCCTTAACCTTTCTTAACCGGATAATCATTAAATTTGCCGGCAATATTATTTTAAATTTTCACCGGATATCATTGTATGCAATTTGTAAACCCGCTGTTTTTACTGGGACTTCTGGCAATATCAATCCCCGTTATCATTCATCTTTTCAATTTCCGCAAGTTCCGGAAGGTGTATTTTACCAACGTAAAATTCATCGAGGAACTCAGGCAGCAAACGCAGAAACATTCGCAACTCAAGCATCTCCTGGTGCTGCTGATGCGCATTCTGGCCATTGTCAGCCTGGTGCTTGCATTTGCCCAGCCTTACATTCCGCTCAATAAAAATGCAAATAAAAAAGAAGCCCAAAATACAGTGAGTGTTTTCATCGACAATTCGTTCAGCATGGAAGCAGCTTCTTCCGATGGGACGCTTCTTAATCTGGCTATCCAGAAAGCAGGAGAGATAACTGCAGCCTACAAAAGTTCTGACCGCTTCCAGTTGCTTACCGGCGATTTTGAAGGCAAACACCAGCGTTTTGTCAGCCGGGAAGAATTTGTCGAGATGCTTGATGAGGTAGAGATTTCGCCGGTTACACGGCCACTTTCGGAAGTCGTCAAGCGGCAATCCGATCTTTTCGCCGAACAGGCACAGACCAATCATACGGCTTTTCTGGTTTCCGATTTTCAGAAGGGCATCACCGATTTCGGCAACCTCAGCCCGGATTCGCTGGTTCAGGTTGTTGCGATTCCCCTCGAAGCCAGTGGTCGGAATAATCTTTATATCGACACCATCTGGTTCGATTCACCGGTTTTCCAGGTCAGCCAGGTTTTGAATCTCAATGTCAGAATTAAGAATGCCTCTGAAAATGATTTCGAGAAAATTCCGGTCAAACTTTTAATCAACAACCAGCAAAGGGCAATCGCCAGCTTCGATGTAAAATCAGGCGAGGAGACGGATATCAGGATGCCTTTTACGGCCAGCGAACCTGGCATCCAGTCAGGCAAGCTCGAGATCACCGATTTCCCGATAACTTACGACGATTCCTTTTACTTTACCTTTGAAGTGAAGTCAGAAATACCCGTGCTGGCCATTTATGATGGGAATGAAAATGTTTACCTGAACTCACTTTTTGGTAAAGATTCGGCTTTCGTGTTTACCACTGCTCCCGATAACAAGCTCGATTATTCGGCTTTCAGCACAAACAGTCTGATTGTTCTCGACGGACTGAAAAACATTTCTTCAGGTTTGGCGCAGGAGATCCGCCGTTTTGCCGATGGCGGCGGAAGCATCATGGTTTTTCCAGGCAATGAAATCAATTTTGATTCCTATACCGAATTTTTTGGTTTGATGGCTGTAACCGGATTTACGGTTGCCGACACTTTCCAGACCCGCATCAGCAGCATTAATCTGC
>CAYOWJ010000102.1:0-3492 GCA_964407625.1 uncultured Lentimicrobiaceae bacterium | reverse complement strand
CTCATAGGAGAAGGGGCAGGGGATGAGGTAATTATGCATTTAAAATACAAATCTTATGAGAATATTAGCACACGAATCCGTCGGTTTGATCATCGACATCCAGGAACGATTGTTCCCACTGATTGCTGACAACGAAAAAGTTGCCCGGAATACAGCCATCCTTATCGAAGGTTTAAAGGCTGTTAATATTAAAATCCTGGTCACCGAGCAATACACCAAAGGATTAGGTGTAACCATCGAACCATTGAAGAACCTGCTTTCCGAAATCAGTTTTATCGAAAAGATGGCTTTCAGTTGTTGTGATGAACCCGCGTTTTATGAAAAACTGTCATTGCTGGGCGTCCGTAATGTGATTATCGCAGGTATCGAGTCGCATGTGTGCGTTTTACAAACGGCCATCGACCTGCTGAGTAGCGGTTACATCCCCGTAATTGTCGAAGATTGCGTAGGTTCGAGAAATCCAAACGACAAAAAAATCGCTATCGAAAGGTTACGAAAAGAAGGTGCCGTGATTACCACTTACGAGTCGATTTTGTTTGAATTGCTCCGTTATTCGGGCACCGAATCCTTTAAAAAAATATCACGACTTGTAAAATAATCGCCTCAACCGGCGGCGCATCCATGGACAACGAAGAAAACATCATTCCCGAAGAAACATCTGGACATTTCCATGATGAAATCCTGAACCCGGATCAGGACGGTCAGAGCACCTCCACTGGCATTTACAAGACCGTTGCCGTAGGTGGCATGTTCAAAAACTGGTTTCTCGATTACGCTTCCTATGTAATTCTGGAGCGCGCCGTTCCCGACGTTATCGATGGCTTTAAACCGGTGCAGCGCCGCATTCTTCACGCCATGAAGGAGATGGACGATGGCCGTTACAACAAGGTGGCCAACATCATCGGGCAGACCATGAAATACCATCCTCATGGCGATGCTTCTATTGGCGATGCACTTGTTCAGCTTGGCCAGAAAGACCTGCTGATTGATATGCAGGGTAACTGGGGAAACGTCCTCACCGGCGACAGCGCTGCAGCGCCACGATACATCGAAGCCCGGCTGTCGAAATTTGCCCTCGAGGTTGCCTTCAACGCAAAAACAACGACCTGGAAAGCCTCTTATGACGGCAGAAATAAAGAGCCTGTTTCGCTGCCTGTAAAATTTCCGTTATTGCTGGCTCAGGGTGTCGAAGGGATTGCCGTTGGACTTGCTTCCAAAATTTTGCCTCATAATTTCCTCGAGCTCATCGACGCCTCCATCAAATATCTGCAAGGGAAGGATTTCGAGATATATCCCGACTTTCCTGGTGGTGGTTTTGCCGATTTCTCCAAATACAACAACGGACTGCGCGGAAGCCGTATCAGGGTAAGGGCAAAGATTTCGCAGACCGACAAAAAGATGCTCACGATTACTGAAATTCCTTTTGGGACAACCACCACCTCGCTCATCGAATCCATCGTGGTGGCCAACGACAAAGGAAAAATCAAGATCAAGAAAATTGACGACAACACCTCCAACCAGGTCGAGATACAAATTCAGCTTATCCCCGGCGTTTCTCCCGACCAGACCATCGACGCACTGTACGCCTTCACCAATTGTGAAGTTTCCGTTTCACCAAATTCCTGCGTAATTTATAATGGCAAACCCCGGTTTTTGGGAGTTACCGAAATCCTGATAATCTGCACCGATCAAACGGTCCATCTGCTTAAAATGGAGCTTGAGATCCGGAGGCACGAACTGGCCGAACAGTGGCATTTCGAATCGCTGGAAAAGATTTTTATCGAAAAACGCATCTATCACGACATCGAAGAATGCGAATCCTGGGATGCCGTTATCGAGGCGATTTTTAAAGGTCTGAAGCCTTACATTACGCTGTTTAAAAGGGAAATTACCCTGGACGACGTGCTGCGGCTCACCGAAATAAAAATCAAACGCATCTCAAAATTTAATTCCTTCAAAGCCGACGAACACATCCGTGGCCTTGAGGTTGAGATGGATGAAGTTGATAATCACCTGGCCCATCTGATCGATTTTACCATCAATTATTACCGGCAGATCCGGAAAAAATACGGGCAGGGCAAGGAACGGAAGACCGAAATCAGGAACTTCGACAACATCGAAGCAGCCATGGTAGCGGCTGCTAACGAAAAACTCTACGTTAACCGCGAAGAAGGTTTCGCCGGCACAGGTCTCAAAAAAGATGAATTTGTGTGTGATTGTTCCGATATCGACGACATCATCGTTTTCAGGGATGATGGAAAAGTGTTGGTGGCCAAGGTTGCTGCCAAGGTTTTTGTGGGTAAAAACGTCATTCATATCGACGTGTTTAAGAAAAATGATGAACGCACCATCTATAACCTGATTTACCGCGATGGCAAGAACGGGAAGGTTTATGTGAAACGTTTTCCCATTAAGGGCGTCACCCGCGACAAAGAATACGATCTTACCAAAGGTACTGCCGACAGCAAGGTGCTTTACTTTTCGGCAAACCCCAACGGCGAAGCCGAAATTGTGCGTGTGAACCTCAAGCCACGGCCAAAATTGAAAAAGCCGAACATCGATTTCAACTTCAGCGAACTGGCCATCAAAAACCGGAATTCTCTGGGTAACACGCTAACAAAATATGCCGTAAAAAAAGTGATGAAAAAGGAAGAAGGCATTTCCACACTCGGCGCAATGGATATCTGGTTCGACGAAAGCGTGAAACGCCTCAACACCGAGCAGCGCGGCAAATACATCGGCGATTTTAAGGGCGATGATAAAATTCTTACCATCATGCAGTCGGGACATTACCGGCTCATTGGTTTCGACCTTTCGACCCATTTTGACGATGACCTGATTGTCATCGAAAAATATGACCCCGACAGGATTGTCTCGGCAGCATATTTTGATGCAGCCCAGGGTTTCGCTTATCTCAAACGCTTCCAGATTGAGGAAACCGACAAAAAGACCTCCTTTATCGGTGATGAGCCGGCATCGAAGCTGATGGCGATTTCGCTGGACGATTTCCCCATCATCGAACTGGTTTTTGATGCTAAGAAAAATGAGCGGGTAATCGAAAATCAGGAAATAAATGTTGCCGAATTTATCGCGGTCAAGAGTTTTAAGGCCAAAGGAAAGCGCCTCACTACGCATCATCTTAAAACATTAAATATTCTTGAGCCTTTGATTACGGAAGGTGAGGATGAAACCGAAGATGTAAATGGGAATGAAGAAGAAGATTTGCTGACTGGTGATGATGAAAATATTATCGAAAGTTCTGATGAACCTGATGAAGAAAATGGGGTAGGAGAGGAAGCCATTGAAGAAGAGGACTCAGCGATCGAAGATACACCTGAAATTGAGTTTGTGATTCCTGAAGAAGTTGAAGAACAGGAACCAGAGGTAAAGGAATCTGGTAAAGAAACCGGCTTCATCGAAAAGAAAACCCGCCGACCCAGGATAAAAAAAGATGATGATGAACCACGGCAGTTAACGATTGATTTTTAGGAA
>CAYOWJ010000101.1:8152-11682 GCA_964407625.1 uncultured Lentimicrobiaceae bacterium | reverse complement strand
TTGAGGCGGCTTTTTATTAAATATGATCCAAAATTTTAAAACCACATTTTTTACAATTCCCTTCTTTGTCGAGACCGCTAACCCACGTATCATATCGGCTGCGGTTGATGACTTTTGCGCCGCATTTCGGGCATTTTGTATCCTGGCCCGTGGTTGAGGTAATATTTCCGAGGTAAACATAATCGAGCGACTGGCTTGCCAATGCATGAAATTCTTCCAAAGTTGCTGCCGGGGTGGGTGCTGCCGAGGTTTTGTAGGTCGGGAAATACCTCGACAGATGCAAAACCGTGTTTCGTCCCAACTCGCCCGAAATCCATTTCACCATCTCAGCAAAATCTTTAACATTGTCGTTAAGACCTGTAATAACGAGGTTTGTTATTTCGAGATGACGGCCACTTTTGCGGATATTTCTCAGCGTTTCTTTTACAGGTTCGAGTTTCGAAAAAGTCTGCTGTTTGTAAAAGTCATCCGTAAAAGCTTTCAAATCGACATTAAAAGCATCTATCAGATCGGTAAGTTCGGCAAGTGGTTCCCGGTTGATAAAACCGTTGGTTACCATCACATTTTTTAATCCTTTTTTTCTTGATATTTCAGCAATATCGGCCATGTATTCAAACCATACTGTAGGCTCGTTGTAGGTAAAAGCAATGCCGATATTCGATTTGTTTTCGAGGGCAGATGCAACAAGACTTTCGGGGGAGTTTTGCCGACGGAGATTAAAACCGTTGGGAACTTCCTGCGAAATCTCCCAGTTCTGGCAAAACTTACATCTCAAGTTACATCCAAAACTTCCTACCGAAAAAATAACACTGCCGGGGTGGAAATGATACAACGGCTTTTTCTCGATCGGATCGAAGCCAACCGACGAAACGACTCCATAAGTTTCGAGGAATAATTCGCCTCCGGTGTTTTTTCGTACCCTGCAAATCCCCTGTTTCCCTTCTCCGATAACACAATGATGCGGACAAAGATTACATTTTAATGTATTCCGCTGCAATTCCTCATAATAACGTGCTGACTTCATAATAACCAATAATCAAGCTTCAGGTTGTTGTAAAATATTTCTTCAAAGGTAACAATCCTGTTTTTATTACCGGATTATTAATTTCCGAAAATATTAAACCTTCATTTTCAGCAGTTAATATTTGTGCTTTCGCCAAATAAAATCCTTTCTGATTGCTGATTTTCGGATTAAATTTTAAAATCAGATTTCCTGGTCTCCCAATTTTACTATTTTTATACAATTATTTGTAATCTAAAGGCAAAACTTATGAAAGTCAGCACACGCAACAACTTTGAGGGAAAAGTAAAGAAAATCGAGCACGGCTCGGTAAACTCTGAAGTTATCATCGAACTGCCCGGTGGACAGGAAATCGTTTCGATCATCACCAAAACTTCCGCCGAAAATCTCGGATTGGCCATTGGAAAAAAGGTTTATGTACTCATCAAAGCCAGCAATGTAATGCTTGGTACCGAGGATTAGGCTCTTATTTTGGAAATTGATGGTTTTATTGGCAGAAATTACAAAAATCAAATATCAAATGACAAATTAAATTTCAGAAAAATTTGAGTTTTGAATTTTGAGTTTTGATTTTTTTTTCTGGTTTATCCAGGTTAGGTTTATAAGTTTCAGATTTTTATTAAAACACTACAAAAAATGAAAAGAAATTTTATTTCATCATTCATCTTACTGCTTTTTTTCGCCTTACGGCTAAATGCAGCAAATGTAACGATCATCGTTACCTCGGTTCCTGTAAACACGCCGCCGGGCGAAAATATTTACATTGCTGGAAACTTTAACGGATGGAATCCCGGAAATCCTGATTTTATGCTGACAGCAAATGCTTTAAGCCAATTGCAAATCGTTTTGGAAGGAACAAGTAGTCTTGAATTTAAATTTACACGGGGAAGTTGGGAGACCGTTGAAGGTGGCGAAAACGGTGGTTTTTTGCCAAACCGGACGTTTACCTTTGGCACCGCAGATACACTCCTATTGTCCATATTAAGTTGGGAAGATACCGGAGGTGCCACGCATACTGCAGCCGAAAATGTAATTGTGATGGACGAGGATTTTGAAATGCCGCAATTTAACCGCACCCGCCGTATCTGGCTTTTGCTACCTTTAGATTATGAAACGTCCGGAAAATCCTACCCGGTGCTTTATATGCACGATGGCCAGAACCTTTTCGATATCGCTACCTCTTTTGCCGGAGAATGGGAAGTGGACGAATCGTTGAACGATTTTTTTAATGCGGGAAAAGATGTGCCCATCGTTGTTGGCGTTGATAATGGCGGAGCCGACAGGATTGCCGAATATACCCCCTGGGCAAATCCCAGTTATGGTGGCGGTGATGGCGATAAGTACGCAAAATTTATTGTCGAAACTTTAAAACCATACATCGACGCGAATTACCGCACCAAACCCGGGCGCGAAAATACCGGCGTTATGGGCAGCTCATTGGGTGGTTTGATTTCGTTTTACATTGCTGTAAAATACCAGGATATTTTCAGCAAAGCGGGCATTTTTTCGCCTTCTTTCTGGTACTCCGATTCGTGCTATACTTTTGCAAGCGCCACCGGAAAGCATTTTCCGATGCAGTTTTACATCATGGGTGGCAACAACGAAAGTGGCGGGTTGGTGCAGGAGATGGAGAATATGATCGACACTTTATTTGCGGCAGGTTTCGGTGAGGAGGAAATAAAACTGAAAATTGTTCCCGGCGGGCAGCACAACGAATATTTGTGGCGCACCCAATTTCCGGATGCTTACGAATGGCTTTTTCTCAACCCTTCTAACGAAATCAACGGTAATGAACTTGTTCCAAAATTTACACTCAAAATCGTAAATGGCCGGATATTCTTCGAAAATCACCTCAGAGGTGATGACAGCACCGGTTATTTGTTGAAATTATTTTCGACAGATGGGAGGCAGGTTTTTGAAAATGTAATCCATTCCGGCGAAAGCCTTGCTTTAAATCCCGGATTAAAGGGCATCTTCGTTGCTCACCTGAGTGGAGACGGAATTTCGTTAACCAAAAAGGTTTTGCAGTTTTGATGTTTTTAAAACTATTTGCAGTACCTGTTAATTTGATTAATTGCATCCTGGTTTCCAAGATTCATGGCCTGCGTCCAGTCGCTACAGGCATTTTCGATCTGGTTAAGCTTCAGATAACAAATTCCTCTGTTGAAATAGGCCGGTGCTTTGTTTTTTTCGTTGTCGATGACCTTCGTAAAATCTTTAACGGCAAGATCATAATTTGCAATATTAAAATATGCATTACCCCTGTCGAAGTAAACTGCGTAGAGCGAAGCATTTAGCTGCAAAGCATTTGTAAAATCCTCAATGGCCAGCTCAAAATTCTTTGTTTTATAATACACATTTCCGCGATTGGCGTAGTTAGCCGGGTTGGAAGGTTCAAACTGCAACAACTTCGTAAAATCAGCCAATAAATTTTTATTGTTGCCTAGCTTTTCTGAAATGGCGATTCGGTTCCTGTACGATTTCGTGTTCAGCGAATCAATCCTGATAG
>CAYOWJ010000101.1:6675-8052 GCA_964407625.1 uncultured Lentimicrobiaceae bacterium | reverse complement strand
CGTGCCAGGTAAGGGTGCCCATGTTCGGGATTTTTTTCGATCAGATCGGTAAACAGCGTCAGGCTGTCTTTCCAGTCTTTATTGCGTTCCCACGTCAGGGTTGAAAAAACGATGGTCACCAGAATAAAAAGTCCGGTAAGCCAGGGCTTTATCTTAGCCGAAAACGCTGATTTGTTGCTTAAAAACTGGTCGGCAAAAAATGCGACGATAAAAAAGATACCAATGTACGAAAGGTAGGTGTATCGCTCGGCAGCATAAGCCCGGCCTACCGGAACAAGCTGAAGAACGAAAGCTGTCGGGATGACAAAAAAGGCCAGCCCGAAAATAATATCCCTGCGCGAATTTTTGAGTTTATATACCAAAAGCCATAAAACAAAAAGTGCAATGGCAAGGAGCAGCACTGCCGAAAAATAAAAACCTGCCGGGATCAGGCCGTTTACAGTTTTTGGATAATAATGATAAACCGACAGATTAAGCGGAGCAAAAACTTTGTACAGATAAAATAAAATTGCATCGCTGACGATAAAAATCCGGTTAAACAAGCTAAATACCGGCGTTATACTATCCTGGGGATTGAGCGTTTTTGCAAAATAAATCGCCGTAAGGCCAAAAATCAGGCTTAAAGCAAAAAAGGGTGCCTTTTCTGTTACGACGCTAAGGGTAAATTTACGCTCAAAATACCAGTCGATCACTACCAAAAACAACGGAAAAGAAATAGCCAGCGGTTTCGATAAAAGTGAAAGGATAAAAACCACCAGCGTAATCAGGAAAAATTTCGGTTGTTTTTCCCTTGCATATAAAACATAGGTATTCAGGCCGATCAGATAAAACATCGAAAAAAGTAAATCTTTGCGTTCCGAAAGCCAGCTAACGGCCTCGGCATGCATGGGATGGATGGCAAAAAACAGCGCAACGAAGCCTGCGATGAGTGGTTTAGGTTTAATTTTGAAAATCAGTAAAAATACCAGAACGATATTTATCAGATGCAGCAAGAGATTCACCGTATGATAAGCTGTTGGGTTGAGTCCAAAAAAATGAAATTCGATCATGTAGGTCAGCATGGTCAGCGGCAGGTACAAGCCGGCATAAGCCGTCGAAAAAATGGCATCGAAATTTGCTGAACTGAAAGCTTTGATGTCGTTGCAATTCGTGATGTAAACATCATCGTCCAACTGATAGATAAAATCGTTTTTGATTGAATTTGAATAAATCAGGATGGTCAGGAACAAGATACCTGTCAGGTAAATCCAGCTTTTTTTCCAGAAAGTGGTTTCGTTTGTTTTTTTTAAATCCTTTTTTAACCTGCTCATTTTTATAGGAATGAAAATGAAACATCAAATCATTATCACTGCAAAAGTATTTAAAAACCTGGTTTTT
>CAYOWJ010000101.1:4087-6575 GCA_964407625.1 uncultured Lentimicrobiaceae bacterium | reverse complement strand
GAAAATGAAACATCAAATCATTATCACTGCAAAAGTATTTAAAAACCTGGTTTTTAATTTTCAAAGATGACAAAAAATGAGTTTTTCAACCAGCAACGGCCCTATAAAGGAATTCTCCAGAGAGGTGAAGTATCTGGTATAGAATATTTTGAAGATTTTTTATGGGAAATATTTGTAAATATCGGAACGATGATCGAAGGCAGAAAAGATAACCACATGATCGACAACAGCGATTCCTACCCTATAATCACCAACCCTGATACGATAGTAGTTTTATATCCTTTAAGTTTCTTTAGGTTCCGAATGCCTGACAAACTCACTGCAATTTGAGTAAGATGAATAATTTCACTAATCTTGTCTCTGACTTTTTGATCGTTGCAAGCATTAACCTGTTGTTGAAATTTCCGGGTAAACTCAGTTTTCATCGATGGATGACTTTGATAAAGTTTTCAAAAATTCCGATGTCTCATTTTTATCTAAAATACCTGAATTTAAACCTTCAAAAATTGATAAAGCAAGTCCCATCTCTTCAACTTCAATTTTAGACAATTTTTTTGCCTTAAATTTGAGCTGAGTCGCCAATTGTAAAAGTAAACGCGAGTTTTGCTTTGAATTTCCTCTTAAAATTAATGTTTCCATTTTGTTATATATTTTTCACAAAAATAGATAAAACTGAAATGAAAGAAATGATTTACCACTATTTTCAGGAATTTCTTGTATTAAACTTTTCACTCTATCGGCAACTGCCTTACGAAGCCCTCTTCCAGCGAAATAAAGGTTTCGGTATTTACAATTTCGACGATGGATTGAATTTTCTGAACGATAATTTGTTTCAGATGTTCGTTGCTTCGCGCAAAAATCTTGAGAAGCAATGAATATTTTCCGGTGATGTGGTGGCATTCGACGATTTCGGGAATCTGTTTTATTTTCTGAAAAACCTCTTCATGCGTACTAGTTGAGGTAAGATTAACCTGGATACCAATAAATGCGCAGGTTTGAAAACCGGCTCCTTTTGGTGAGATGGTAAACTGTGTTCCCGAAATTACACCAGCTTCGATCATTTTTTGAACCCGCTGATGAATGGCGGCACCGGAAACCTTACAATTCCGGGCGACTTCTAAAAATGGCATCCGGGCATCCTTCATTAAGTATTGAAGGATTCGTTTGTCCAGGCTATCAAGATGAAAGTTTTGAGACATATCAGTACATTATTTCAATTTGGCTCAAAAATAGCGATTTCAGCTTACACTTTTCAAAAATATCTGATGTTTTAAATTCAGTTATTAATTTTCACCATTCCGAAATGAAAACATTGATACATTTGTTGTGATCTGTTCTTTAATCTAAAAATCAATCAGATAAAAAAGGAGGCATTATGGGTAATACGGGAATCAACCATTATCTCGAAGCTGCAAAACGGGCCGCAACATGGCATCAACAGTATTTGAAGGAGATGAAAAAATGTCGTTTCGACACCATCGCTGTGCATGGCATTTATTCGATGCAGGAAGCACTCGATTTTAATCAGGGCTCCATCATCGAACCAATTTATATGTCAACTTCGCAGGCTTACCGAGACTCCGACGAAATGGAGGCAGCGCTCGGCTATCAGATTCCAACATGGTGTTATTCGCGTATTGCCAACCCAACAATTTATTACCTCGAAGGCGTGCTGGCACTTTTAGAAGGTTATGGCGCTGATGAAGATACTTCCTGCATCGCAACAGCATCGGGGATGGCGGCAATCCAGACAGCCGTTGACCCGTTTCTTTTGCCCGATCCAAAACATCCTTCAAGCCCGGTAAATTTTGTTGCCACAACTCAGATTTATGGCGGAACATTTCAGCAATTTGCCATCCGGAAACAAAAAGAAAGAGGCGTCGAGTGGCGCAAAGTAATTCATTCGCACGACATTAATGAGTGGGAAAAGCTGATCGACGGGAATACCAGGTTTTTATACGGTGAAATGCCGAGCAATCCCGGACAGGCATTTTTCGATTTGAGCAAAATCATCGAACTGGCGCATAAACACGGCATCCCGATGATTGTTGATTCGACGGTTGCAACACCGGCATTGATGCGGCCTCTGGCACTTGGCGCTGACATCGTGGTGCAATCTGTTTCCAAAACTTTGAATACCAGCGGATTTGGAATTTCAGGAGCAGTGATTTCACGAAAAAACCTTACTTCGAATGTGGATAACCCTGAAATGAAGGCTGATTTTTCGATGTATTGCAAAACCCTTCCCAACCGCGATAATGGCCCGAATCTTTCACCCATGAACGCAATTCTTGCCATCAACGATATCCGGACTTTACGTTCCAGGGTTGATTTACAGAGCCGCTCAACAATGACGGTTTCAAATTTTCTGGAAACTCATAAACATATCGAACAGGTCGATTATTTAGGTCTTGAATCGCATCCTTTGCACAAGTTGGCTTCGGAATATTTATGGCTTGTCGATTCGGAATTTGACGAACAATACGGC
>CAYOWJ010000101.1:2578-3987 GCA_964407625.1 uncultured Lentimicrobiaceae bacterium | reverse complement strand
CCTGAGTTTTCGGCTGGTGGTGCATCTTCAGCAACTTTAAGGAGATAAATGATGAAAAATCCGGTTCAGTTTTATTCAACAAACCATCAATCCAGTCCTCTGCATTTTAATGATGCATTGCTTAAAGGCCAGGCACCTGACAAAGGTTTGTACATGCCCGAAACGATTCCTGTAATCTCTCACGACCTTTTGAAGTGGATGAAACCGATGGAATATTTCGAAATTGCCGAAATAATCATCGGCAAATTTTTGCATGGTGTAATCCACGAAAGTGAATTAAAAGCATTGGTTAAAGAAGCTTACAACTTTGATGTGCCGCTCCAAAAAGTCTCGGGCCGAAAATATGTGATGCGTCTCGATCAGGGGCCAACGGCATCTTTTAAAGATTTTGCCGGCAGGATGATGGGCCGGTTGATGAACTATTATCTCAAAAAAAACAACCGTAAATTATTAATTCTGACGGCAACCTCGGGCGATACCGGCAGCGCGATTGCCAATGCTTTTTATGGGTTTAAGAACATCAATGTTGTGGTGCTTTTCCCGCAAAATGAGGTTACTCCACGGCAGCGCAAGCAAATGACAACCTTGAGTAAAAATATCAGGATTATTGGTCTGGATGCCAAATTCGACGATTGTCAGGCGCTGGTAAAACAGGCTTTTTCGGATTCTGAGCTCGATTACCTGAACCTTTCATCGGCCAACTCCATCAATATTGGAAGGCTCATCCCACAGATTGTTTATTATTTTTATGCCTACACCAGGCTTTGTGAATTTCCTTCGTGCGAAGAAGTCATTTTCTCGGTGCCATCAGGCAATTTTGGCGATATGATGGGAGGAATGCTGGCAAAGCAGATGGGGCTTCCTGTTAAGAAATTCGTAATTGCCACCAACGAAAATGATGAGTTCCCAGCTTTTATCAAAACCGGGAAATACAATAAAATCGAACCTTCCAAAAACTGCATTTCGAGTGCGATGAACGTGGGCCATCCCAGCAACCTGGCGCGTTTTGTTGCGCTTTATGGCGGGATGATGGACGAAAAAGGTAACATCTCCAAAATGCCTGATATGGAAAAAATCCGCAGCGAAATTTTCGCCATCAGCGTTACAGATGCCGAAACCAGACAAACCATCAAATCGGCCTGGGAAAATTACCAACTACTACTCGAACCTCACGGAGCGGTGGGCTGGCGTGGTCTGGAAGTTTTTTTACAACAAAATCCTGAGTTTGATAATCCACATCAACTTTGTGTGTCGCTCGAAACGGCGCATCCAGCCAAGTTTCCCGAGCAAATCATCGAAATCCTGAATTTTGATCCCGAATTGCCGCCAAGCCTTCAAGGCCTTGAAGACAAACCCGAAAAATTCGACACTTTGGAAAATAATTATGAGGCGTTTAAAGATTATCTCAA
>CAYOWJ010000101.1:0-2478 GCA_964407625.1 uncultured Lentimicrobiaceae bacterium | reverse complement strand
GTCGCCGAAAAAACCGGTATTCCCGAGCTTCGCCTTACCACCCGCGATGTTGCCGACTATAACGTTTTGATGAAACAACGCATTCGTATCCTTGCCGAACATGGCCTTAAACTGAAAGACATCCAAAATGTGATTGCCACTATCAAACCAATGGATGGTGCAAAGGAGTTTCTGGCCTGGCTTAAGGAAATCACGCAGGTCATCATTGTTTCCGACACTTTTGCCCAGTTTGCCGACCCGCTAATGAAACAGTTGGATCGCCCCACGCTTTTTTGCCACAAACTCGTAATCGACGAACACGACAATATTATTGATTATACACTTCGGCAAAAAGACCCCAAGCGAAAAGTTGTCGAAGCCCTGCAAAGCCTTCGATACGAGGTTATCGCCTTTGGTGATTCGTACAACGACGTAACGATGCTTCAGCAGGCTGAGGTCGGCATCCTTTTCCGCCCACCACAAAACGTGATTGACGATTATCCAAAACTCCCCGTAGTTTACGATTACGAAAACCTGCGTAAACTGCTGGAGCAGTATCTTTTGGAGTAGGGGAATCCACCCTAAATTTGATATGGTTTTAATAGTCCGATTCTGGCATTTGTTCGGTTTTTTTTCGGGTTAACGGATGATTTGCTCATGTTTTATTTAGTAACGCCATTGATAAAAATTAGTAAGTTTTTAATAATTCAACTTATCTTTGCCTTGAAAATCATCAAAACATGAAAAAGTATTTCATCATTTTAGTTTTACTAATTTCCGGCATTTATTCAAATGCCCAACAGCAGGAAGTGCATTACACACTTGCCGACAGAGACCGAATAATCCAGGTTGAAGCGAACCTGAATGGCCTTCGTAATGAAATGAACGCAAAATTTGAAGCTGTTGATAAGAGATTTGATTCATTGGATGACAAATTTGATCCAATCTATTGGATTCTCAGTGTGGTTGTTGGCTTAATCATTTTTATGTTAGGTTTCATAATCTGGGATAGAAGAACAACACTGGCTCCGATAAAATCAGAAATTGAGGAATTAAAACGGGCAAATGAAAAGATGAAGGCGATTTTTATCAAACAGGCCGAATCCCAACCCAAATTGCTCGAAATTCTCAAAAATGCAGGGATTCTCTGATTTTAAATTTGTCGTTTACTGTTCACCTTGTCAGGTTTTCCTTTAAAAATCAATCCCCGATCTTCTCTAAATTTTCTCATCATTCCTCCTCTCAGCCATTTTCCTTTCAATCTGAAAGCGGATTATCAATTTTCATTTATTTCCTTTACGAATTTCAATAATATCTACATTTTTGGTTATGGATTTGTTGAATATTAAAATAATAACCATTAATTTGTTTGATTATCTTTAATTTTGCCTCCGTATTGAAAGTAAAAATCTAATAAAAAAAAATAGTTATTATGAAATTCGATCCGGCAAGCAACATTCAGGATTTATTACAATTTGGCGAATATGGCGATGTAAACCCTTCGGTTTGCGATTCGGCAACCTTCACTTTTATGCAGGCTAAAACCATGCTCGAAACCTTTAAAGGCGAGGCAGAGGGCTGCTTTTTGTATTCAAGGCACTGGAACCCCAGCAACAAATACCTGGCCGATGCCATCGCAGCCATGGAAGGCAGCGAGGCCGCCTGGGTAACTGCTTCCGGCATGGGGGCGATCACTTCGGCGATTTTGCAAATCTGCAATGCAGGCGACCACATCGTTTCGAGCATGACAACCTATGGAGGAACCTATGCTTTCCTGAGTAATTATGTTAAAAAATTCAATATCTCGGTTACATTTGTAAATATCACCGACCTTGCCCAGGTTAAGGCGGCAATCCGGCCAAATACAAAAATCATCTACACCGAAACCATGACCAACCCAATGCTTGAGATTTCGGATATTCCTGCGCTTGCTTCATTGGCTCACGAAAACGGGTTGAAATTAGTTGTTGACAATACCTTCACACCCATGATGGTTTCTCCTTCAAAATTTGGTGCCGATGTGGTGGTTTACAGTCTTACCAAATTTGTGAACGGCAAAAACGACTGCGTTGCCGGTGCCATCTGCGGAAGCCTCGAATTTATCAATGCACTTATTGACGTAAACAACGGAACCGCCATGCTTTTAGGCCCGGTACTCGATCCTTTGAGGTCTTCATCAATTTTAAAAAACATGCACACTTTGCATATCAGGATGCAGCAGCATAGTAAAAATGCACTGTATCTTTCCGAAAAGTTAAGCGAAATGGGGCTAAGGGTAATTTATCCAGGGTTAAAAAACCACAAAGGACATGAGCTGCTGAAAAGCATGTACAACCCGGCTTTTGGCTTTGGAGGAATGCTGGCTATTGACGTTAAAATTGCCGAAAAAGCTTCGGAACTGATGGAAAAAATGGAAAAAGAAGGAGTCGGTTACCTGGCCGTAAGTCTGGGATATTTTAAAACTTTATTCAGCAACTCGGGTAAAAGCACCTCATCAGA
>CAYOWJ010000100.1:0-11825 GCA_964407625.1 uncultured Lentimicrobiaceae bacterium | reverse complement strand
TATAAAAGTAGTCATTATCCGACACGAACCGATTGTAAACGGTTAAAAACGCTTAAATTCGTTTACAAACGAATACAATTGTTTATTAACCGAATAACCGTTCTCCCCCACCCTACCTTTGTTTCATCAAATTAAATTAATAATTCATTTAAAATTTAAAGTCATGAAAAGTTTAAGCAACACCGTAAATTTAATTGGGAACCTCGGAATGGATCCTGAAGTAAAATCAATGTCGAGTGGCAGCAAGATGGCCCGGTTTTCATTAGCCACCAGCGACACCTACAAAAACCAGAAAGGCGAAAAAGTAACCGAAACTCAGTGGCACAACCTTGTAATCTGGGGGAATTTGGTTGATGTTGCCGAAAAGTATCTGAAAAAAGGCAACCAGATTGCCGTTGAAGGAAAGTTGGTAAACCGCAGTTGGGACGACAAAGACGGGAACAAAAAGTACATCACCGAAATTGTTGTGAACGACTTGCTGATGCTGAAGACCAACCCTGCTTAAAAAGTTAACGTCCTAACCCTGACGGGGATTTGAAACCCCGTCAGGGTTTTTTATGTTAATTTACATCAGGAAGTAGTAAAGCATTGAAAAGCAATTTGTACGAAACCGGTGTAGAAGCCCTGAATTGTGGGTTGAAGGAAAACAAAACCAGCTGGCCTTTGCCCTTTTTAATCCAGACCATTGCTGGCTTATTACTGAGTAATTCCTCATTTTCGATATACCCCGATTTGAGGATTTCCTTTTCAGGAAAACTGGCAATTACGCGCCGGTCCATGTCGAAGTATGGCTCACGGGTTTTAAAAACCGGTTTGCCGCGATAAAAAACTCCAATTTCGTTTTCCATTCCCAAAGTGAGCGGGTGATCTTTTTTAAGATTGATTTTTACAAGTGAACCCGGGCAATACAATTCCTTTAACACTAACGATTTTGAAATATCCTGCACCGGCAATGAGAAATCTTCGATATCCAGTTCGGAATGCTTAATTTTCAATGGTCCGTTAAACAAGCCTGTGGATGCACTCCACGAAACGATTAATCCGCCGTTATCGAGGAATTTCAGGATTTTATCAAAACCAATTTCACCAATTCCTTTTGTAAATTCGGGAGGATAGCTCGAAGGTGAATAGGTGCCGTCGAAGGATTTGAATTTTCCTGTCATCATAACATCTGGTTCTTCATCAGGAAAAACAATGACATCAAAGGATTTCTCCAGCTCTGCTTTTTCAAAATCTCCGGGGTGCAAAACCGTAAAAGGAATATTGTAGGTATCAAAAACGTACCTGGTCCAGCCAGCATCCATGTCGTGATACCACGATTCGACCAAAGCAATCCGTGGCATAGTAAAATCGGTAAGTTTTAAATTCTTGGTGTCCTGGATAAAAACTGGAAGCATGTTGCTGTTTTCCAATATTTGGTTCATTTTCCGGGAATTGCTGCCTCCATCAGTAAAAATGACAAAACTGCCTTTTTCGATGGTTTTGCTTTCGGATAAAAAATCTTCTTCCAAACGCTGAACTTTTAGGCCTGAGCCTGATGCTGCGAAAGCCATTTTAAAGGAAGCGTTGCTATTTACATCAAAAATTACAGCAGCGGTATTTTCGGGCATTGTCAAACTTTTTTCCTGTTCAGGTGTCCAGGGAGCCAGGTTTTTTTCCAGTTCTTCTGATCTGATTTTTATTTCGTCGCTGCTAACGCCTTTGTGAAGTGGCAACGACCAGGTGGTAATATCGTAAGGTTTGATAATCTCACTATCAATGGTGTAATGGCGAACCGGATATTCCTGTACTTCCATCACTTCTTTGATAAAAGCTCTGAAAGGCTGTGATAGCGGAACAACGAAAGCACCGGGTTCATAATTCTGACCCTCGATTACCACCTTTTTAGTCAGTTTGAAAACATTAATTCCATGATCGGTCAACAGGCGGGCTAAATCAATCCACTCGCTCCGATCGTGTTGTTCGACCGGCAAAATATAATAAAATGGCGCTTCGGTCTTACCCAACTCAACCTGCTTTTTGCACAGGGTGTTTCTGAATTTCAAAATCTCATCTTTGCTAACTGCGCAGGTATTCAGGATAGAATTAGTTGACACAATTTCCAGCTTTACGATATCGCTCAGACGCCACCAGCCACCCGGCCAAAGCAAAGGCATATTCGAACTCTTTTTGTATTCCGAAAGTCCCTTGCCACGTACAGTAATTTCGGAAGGTTCGATAAATATTGGAGATGCGATATTGCAACTTGCCGCTTCTGTTAAAAATGCTGAAACATTTTTCCAGAGGCAGGTTTCGGTTGAGCCAGGCCAGTAATTATCGAAAGCATAACGCTGGGCCACACCCGAGCAGCCTTCTTTAGTCAAATCTTTAATCATGTTGCTGCCAAAAATTCCATTCCAGTTCCACAAACCTTCGGCAATATTTTCGGCAATCGGGTCGTGATTTGGTGGCACAAAATAGCGCACACCTGCACTGCCCATCTGGTGTTTTTCGACCATTACCTGCGGGAACCAGGTTTTGCTCGTTATGTCGGAAATTGCCCTGGTATCACTTTGAGTCAGTGTCACAAAATCACGGTTATTGTCGTGACCTACATATTTGTGGTAAACTCCCGGCATGTCGCTGTCTTCGAATTTGGTGCCTTTATATTTGCGGTAATGCTCCACAATCATGTCCATTCCGTCGGGGTTGTGGTTTGGAACCATCATGTAAACAACATCCCCGAGCCATTTTAATTTTGCAGGATCATTGGTGGTTGCCAGATCGAAGGCGATTAAAGGCGCACTTTGAGTGGGGCCAACTTCGGTTGAATGCATGGATAAAGTGGCAAGAAAAAAGACTTTTCCGTCTTTTACAAGCTGATCAACCTCGGCTTCAGTCAACTCAGCATCCAAAGCCAGTTTTTTATTGATTTTCCCTAATTCATCCAGATTTTTGATGTTCTCGTCTGACGAAATAAAAAGTATAAAAATGGGCTTTCCCATGGGCGATTTTCCTATTTCACGCATCTCAAGCCTGGGAGAAGTTTCATCCAGCTTTTGCAGATAAGAAATCAGTTGTTCGTAATCAAAAAGATTTCGGTCGCTGCCAGGCTCAAACCCAAAAAAGTCTGCTGGTTTCACAGGTACGCTGGTTTGGGCTTTAATGAATTGGATTAAAGTTATTTGTATAAAAACAACGATTGCGACGATCCGCACCGCTCTTGCAAAATTTAATCTCATAGTATAGGTTTTGAATTTTTCAGCCAAAGTAAGCAAATAATAATGTCGAAAATGCGGTTTAGAGATTCAATTTATTCAGAAGCTTAATTTTCCTTTTCTTTGTTCAAAATTTCAGTCATGAAAATAAAGTCACAATTTATCGCTTTGCTTGTAACAGCAGCATTTGTAATCCTGTCCTGCAAAAGCAGCAAAGAGCCTGAAGATAGAGGCTTCATCATTAAAGAGGGAGATATTTGCCCCGATTTTGAAATGGTTTTAGCTAATGATTCGCTGGTAAAAATGAGCGATCTGAAAGGAAAAGTAGTGATGCTTCAATTTACGGCAAGTTGGTGTGGCGTCTGCCGGGAGGAAATGCCTCATATCGAAAATGAAATCTGGCTTCCCTTAAAAACGAAAGGCCTTGTGGTGATTGGCATTGATCGTGATGAACCAGTTGAAACAGTTAGAAAATTCGCTACCGAAATAAAAATCACCTACCCGCTTGCGCTGGACCCGGGTGCCAAGATTTTTTCCAGATTTGCCCTCAAAGAATCAGGCGTTACCCGCAACGTTATTGTTGACAAAAACGGCAGAATTGCTTACCTCACAAGGCTTTTTAATATGGAAGAATTTAATCTGATGAAGACAAAAATTGAAGGTCTGTTACAACAGTAATTTTTCCAGACAAAATTCAGAACCATAAGTTTGCATCATTTTCGACCTAATTTGATTTAATTGCCTTTAAAAATTGTAAATCTCAAACAATTTCAAATTTTAGGTGTTATTAGGTCAATTAAGATTTAAAACAAGTGAAAAGAAGTATGTCGAGAATCCTGGAAAACTTTCCTTTATTTCCAATAAGTATCATCATTTTTCCTGGTGAAATACAACCTATTCATATTTTTGAAAAGCGTTACAAACAGCTAATCAATGATATGGAAAGCAGTGGTGAAATTTTTGGAATCCCATTTATTAAAGATGGGAAGCTGTGTGAATTTGGCTCTGGTGTGGTAATTCATAAAATTCTTGCCAAAAGTCCGGGCGGAGAAATGGATATCCTCGTCAGAGGCGTAAACCTGTTTAAAATGATGAGTATCGAAGAACAACTTCCGGGCAAGTTGTATGCCGGAGGATCGGTGATGATTTTGGATGAAATGAATAAAACTGCTGTTCAGATGCTTCAGGAAAAATTTATTACCTACAAACAACAACTTTCGGTAATCAATAAAATGCCCGGAAATACTACAGATGCTCATTTTCCGCGACACATTCTGGATATAGCCGGCCAACTTCCGCTGGAAATCGACGAAAAGTACAAAATTATTAAACTCAGCAATAGCGAACTCAGGGAACAATTGCTGATCGAAAAACTGAATTTTTTGCTGATGATCAATAAGAAACTTCAGGAGGTTGGTTACAAATTCTATTTAAATTGATGAAGTATACCTGAAAACGTGCCTTAGAACAATCTGGTGATTTTCCCTTCGAAATCTACTATTTTCAAATTACCATTTTCGAATAATAAACCTTCCGAAATTATTTCCTTATTTTTAATAGGAACATCAATGGCAATTACTTTTTGATCGTACAAATACTTTATTGATCCATTTTCGGTGTGAGCAATGATCAATTTTTCGGCATCATAAAAATCAAGAATCGAATCGACTTCATTTTGAGTGATTAAAGGCGATTTATCGGAAGCAAAAACATATCCCCGGTACCACATCGGCCCATTGACTCCCATAATCAGTGTTGTGATGTCATCCTTTTTTGGAGCTTTTTTGTTTACCAAATAATCATGCACAATTCCATTAATCTCATCTATTTCGATTTGCTGTGAAAGCACCTGTGGAGATATTCCTGCATGTGAAAACAGGAAACCATTAATTTTTATCACTGTATTTTGTGATCTGAGCCACCTTCCCAGAACACTGCTTTTGGAAAAATTTGAAGCATAGTCACGGGAAAAATATTTCGAAAAAAAAGCGTATTTTTCATTGAGGTATCTGATATCGTTGCTCATCACCATTACCTCATGGTTTCCAAGAAGCATGTGAACCCGGCCTCCTGATTTTCTTGCCTGTAAATCGAGATGATAAATAAACCAAAGGCTTTCGGTAACCTCATTTCCGCGATCAGTAACATCTCCGCAAAAAACCAGATGGCCATCACCCCAGTTCCAATTCAAATTTTTATCGACTATTTTATTGATCAAAAGATAATTTACCAAAGCACCATAATTCCCATGAAAATCGCCAATAGCCAGCACTTTTAAAACATTTTCATAAATGGCAGGTTTGGTCGAACATTTCCTTAAAATCACATAATCGTTGGTATCCTTAATAAATCCTTTAAGTTTGACTGTATCGGATGAAATTCTGAAATAATCATCCTGGATCAACGGAACATTTTTTATGGTATCGTATGTAAAATAATACATCCTCAAAGTAGTGTCATTTTCCCAGTTAACATAAGGCCCGTCGTTGTAAGCGTGCATTTCGGTGTAATAGTGCCTCGATTCGGTCATTTTCACAAGGTACTCAGCAATTTCTGGAAAATCAGCAAAATTGGCAATATCAAGAGCCGTCATTCTTTTATCGTTTACCTGGCTAACATCTGCACCGTTTTCGACGAGCAACCGCACATCCTCCAACTTGTTCATCCGTGTTGCGGTAATCAGGGCTGTGTTTCCATTTCTTGCTTTTGCATTTATATCAGCTCCATTCCGTATCAAAAAACGCATCAAATCGATTTGCCGGTGTTGAATACACCACATCAAAGGTGTTTTACCATGGCTTTGTTTATTCTTATCTGCACCAATTTTTACCAGTTTCTCTGCAACTAATTCATTTCCATTTTTTATCGCAAGATTTAGCAATGTCATTTTTTCTTTGCCATAAATTCCATCAATGTCGTTGCCTTCGCCGATAAACTTCAAAACTGTTTCAAGATCATTTTCTTTGATGGCTTGAATAACCAGTTTTTCGGTAATTAACGAATCACCCTGAGCTACTGAAATACCAGCAATCAGAAAAAAAAACAGACAATTAAAGGTTTTCATCATCATTTAACCCGACAATTGAAAAATTTAGTTCAGACGTAGTTTTATAATTAACTCAAAATGAATAATTTTTGTTCAAATATTTAGAGTATCGTCAGTTTTATTTCAAACATGCATCCAAAAATTCAACTTTGATCAACTTATCATTGCCAATGATTTCGTAAAAATCATCGAGGTACGAACGAATCCTTTTTCGTTCACTTTCTTTAAGCAAATCAAAATTTTGATAAAGCGCATAAATCTCAGTTTTTTTAGAATTAAAATATTCAAATGTCATATTAAACTCATCCAATGGCTGGCAAAATCCTCTGTAAACCCTTTCGGTAACCGACTTTGTGCCAAATCGTGGTAAAGGAACAGCATACATGGCATTAACCATACCACTCCAGTCGAAATCGTAAGGAATGGCGTAGGCCGGCAAGGTTGTGTCGGAAGTGAAAAGTTTGATATTGTGGAGTGTCGTTACCGCCCAATCAGTATTTCCTATCATGTACTGAAATACAGCAAGTTTTGACATGTGATCGTATTTTGTCTTATCCTGCATCACATATTTTTTCTCAAACTCGATGAGATTTAAACGCTCCTCCAAAACTTTGTCTGACTCGATAAAAATCGAATAACTCTCCTGAAAAATTTCATCCTCAACAGTATCGTAATAGGTAATAAAAGCCAACCGCACCCGATAACTTGTGTCGGTAATAATGTTGTAGGTCCGGTAAATCAGGTATTCTTCCAAAACATATTGCTGAAACAACTTAGAATTCGATTTACAGTGCGTTACAAGTTTTACTTTATTAATGTCATCAAAAAGCGTGTTCTTAACTTCCTTCTTTTTAAAATTAAGACTTAGCGGAGGAAAATTGCAGTTTGCTTTACTGCGGCGGAAGTTTCCACGGGTTTCGATTTGCACATTCAACCGGATGGTGTCGTTGTTTTCGACAAATTCAACAATTGTTGGATGTTCCTTCCGATCTTCACCAACATCATTAATGAGGCTTTTAATATCACCTTTTATGGTCAATCTGAGAATGTCGTTCGTCGCAAATAATGGAACTGCTTTACCTGAATTTTTCTCCTGACCAAAACCTGCAAAGAAAAATAATAAGAATAATGCTGTAAATAATTGTCTGACAATACTATAACACATAAATTTATTTTCCGTTATCGGTTTTTGGACTTTCTTTAAATGAAAAATTATCAATCGTATCTCCTTCAAAAAAGTTGGTCGAATATTTATCCCAAAAATAGTAAATGGTAATCTCGGCGGTATCTTTCAGAAAATTGATTTTGCCAATTTCCACACGATTAATTTTCAATCCGGTACGTTTTTCAAGATCCTGAATGAACTTTTTCTGGTTTTGAGGTTTGATCAGTTCAATTTTTTCATAAATAATTGTTTTGCTCGACTCGTGCTTGTAACTCCAAAAATACTCGATAACCCACGTAATAACTACAAGCGAAAGATTTGTGAAAAGCAATTCGACATAACTGATTTCTTTATCCGAAAGCGCGTTGATTACCGAAACACAAATAATTAAGAAAAGATAAGTCATTTCCTTGATTGGAATCTGATTGGTGCGATAACGGATAATCCCGAAAAGCGCAAAAAGTCCAAAGGCAAAACCAAGCTCAAGATCAACGCTTTGAAGCGTGTAGGAAATTAAAAATATGGCTGTACTGATCAGGATGTAGGTAAAAAGATAGTCCTTCCTTCGCGAATTTGCGTAATAAATGTACCTGACAATAATTAGCGTAAAAATGAAATTAAAAACAAACCTGAAAACCATAATCAACAAATCATTCGGATTAATAAACTCGATTCCGAATAATCTATAATCCGACAAAAGATGAAGAATAAATGCTGTCATTTTTTAACCTATTTAATGTTAACAATTTGGTCTTAAACCTGTTATATTTCAATTGATCGTTTAATAAAACCGAACCCATGCAGTACTTGCTGAATTTCATAGGAAGTATGTTTTCCTTTTTGAGGATCATTCCCAGATCAGAGGTACCTGAAAGTCGTTCCTTTTTAATCTCGGCAATCGAAAGGAATGGCAAATTTACAAAATTATTACCCAAATGAAATCCCAGGTCAAAATCCAATGTAACCCGTTCATGATCTGTTTTATGGACAAGTGTGATCCGCCTGAACTGATTTAACAGCTTAGGCTCAAGTATTTTAGCCTTGTAAGGAGAATTTTGCTTTAGAAATGTCTTTTCGTCCTTGTTCAGGATAATAGAAGGATTCTCAACCTGAATGCGGGTTTTCCTGGTCCTCCCCTTATTGCTTTTGAATTTTATCTCAAAAAAGAATTCCCCTGTTGTACAGTATTCACGCTTTCTAACTTTAAACCTGTTAAGTTTCTGGTTATGATGGTTCAGATACATTTCAAATTCAGGGGTATCAAAATACTGCGTAATATATTGGAAAACAAGATGTTTTTCAACTTCAAGAATGCGGTAAAATGGTTTTGCCTGTTCAAGAAAGGTGGCTAAATCGCGTGTTTGAAAAACGAATTTTGTATCGAAACGATCCAATAATTTAACTGCATCCATTTCGGCAAGGGAAATTGGGGAAAAGAGCCGGGAAACCTGCTCCACCCGCTTATCAGGTTCAGTAAAATCAATTGCTTTTATGTCGTTCATCCTGGAAACGTTGTTGTTTCTATTCGATCAATAGTCCGGAAAATCAGAATGCAAATATATCATTCAAAATCAGATAAATCATGTCAGAGCTTACGATAATACTTCAGGTGAAGAATCCTGCTGAAGCATTTGACTTTAAAAGCCTTGAGATGTTGTTTGATTTTTCCAGATATTTCTGAATTAAGTAATTGGTTTGTAATATTTTGAAATATGGAATCTGGCTGGTCAATTGAATTTTTTGCTGATTGATTATTGCTCCATTGATGTTGACTTTTGCTTTCAGGTTTTTTCGTTGAGAAACGGTTTTCCAGACTTAAAAAGAACTTAACGTTTTGTTGCAGGGTAGTTTTGATCATGTTTTGAATCGGAAGACTTGCGATATGCACCCGGCTTTTCATTTCTGAAGCCAGAATTTCTGAAGGTTTGTAATCGAATATTTCCGGATTAGTAATTTCAAATTCAGGCATTTCCATAAACTGGGCAGCATGATGACGATTCTGAAATTTGTAAAACTTAATTTGTGCTTTTTCAAAAGTCGCCAGAATTTTATGATTAATGTTTAGCATCACATAATTTACCACCTGAATGATGTCAAAAGTGCGCTCAACCCAGGCAATTTCGTATTGATACTCAACTTGCTGACCATTGGTGCATTGCATTTTGAACAAATAATCTCCTGGTTCTTCATGATTAAATAAATCCTCCATTTTGCCATAGAAATATTCCTGAAGCGCAGTCAACTTTTTCTCAACCCGTCTCGTTAAAATCCCGAAATTCCTCATTAAAAGCATCATTAAAGGTCGAATGGCAAATTGATAGATTGTGTGAAGAATCGCGCAAAAAACGCCTTCCAAATTCCATTTATTCACCGTGTGCCGGATGCTGCCCAAAGATTTTCCTGCTGTTGACAGGAATACGTCATTAATAGAGGAATTCAATCGGATTTTGGACTTCCTTTGGACAAAAGCGGAAAAAGGTGTTCCATTGTCCGGCTTTCTTTTGTTTCCATTTTTAAAACGATTTACCTGGATTTGCAGGTTCCTGCACTGTAGAATTGTGTTCATGACATTTCATTTTTTAATTAATCTGTAATTAAAAGTCCCTTTAAGTCTTAATTTAACTTCTCTGCCAACAACATTTTCAAACTTAATTTTTATTGCGAAATCATTTGACGGGATAAAAATACATGATATAAAATACTTATTATCTGTTAATTGCAAAATTTAAGCAATTAATTTTTATCACTTAATCAAGTTTAAGAATAACCTCGCTTAACTTAAAGTTAAATATTTTAAGTTAAATAACTTGACTATGGTCTCTATTGTCCCTATTTTTACCCCCAAATAATTTATCGAAGGTTTGGAGGTTTTTAAAAACCAGACTATCGAAATCAGCAAAATGTTTAATCATCATTTGAAATTTCCTGAAAACAGCGTTTATTTATGACAGAGCCACTTACATTTTCTGGATTTCCTACCGAAATTTTGGTGCGTAACTGTTATCAAATTATTCCGGGCATCGAGCGGTGTGATGGAATATTTTTTCATCCCCCTACCCGAAAACTGAAGCTCATTGCCGGACGAAAGGAGGGTGAAATTGTGATTATGGAAGATACTGATCTAGAGGCATCCGAACAGATTAATTCACTTCGTCGTTCAAGGTTTGGCACCGAATGGCTGGCTAAAGAAGAAGTTCCACACATGCCTTTTTATCAGAAAAAAATTACTGGTTCAGGCTTTGAAAGTGAGCTTGAAAAAGTGGTTCTATTAATCAAAATACCGAATCAGGACGATTTTTTGATGGACCTGGTTTTTATTTATGATCTCTCAAATTTAAGGTTGTTTGGCTTAAGCACTAACGAAAACCTGTCGGCAAGTCATAAAGACATCATTGCAAAATTGATTTTTAACAGTTTTAAAATGCTGAATTTCAATTATAAAAATGTTCATCAATCAAGAGTGTTTTTAAATGAAGCGCTTATCGAGAATAGCCGGAAACTCGCAGAGGAAAGAAAAACTCATCTCGAAATTCAAACCGCCTGCCAGGAACGCATGATCGAATATTGCAGGTATCGCTTAGACCGTGCAGGAGCAAAATACCATAAAAATTTCTTTTTTGATGAAAATGCAGTTTCGCAAATCAGGCAATTTAAAGGTAAGTTGTACCTTTTGGATGAAGTAATTGCCCAGGCTGCTACTATGGCCAATGAATTGGAGGTTTCGGGAAAGGACATTAAAATTATCGAAAGTTATTTGAATTTTTCAATTTCGGAGCCTGATCATCAACAAACCGCTCCGGTTTCAACTGATGAATTTGCTGCCGAAATCGCCTATCTCGACAAGCTGGAAATGTCCGCCATTGTCGCTTTGCAGCAGCGGGAAAAAATTACCGGCAATAATTTGACAAAATATTTTGGTAAGAACATTTCCTTTGCAGCCATTTCGGGTTTTATCGGCAAGCACAGCGACAATATCAGGATATTATTGAAAAAGTACCCTGAAAAGTGGCCAATACTTAGGACTGAGTTTATGCCGATTAAGAAGTTTATCGAACCGATAAAGCCATCAATGCCAAACCTTTCTGAGGATCAGGGATTATTTGAGAAAACCGGCTGACAATAACTACCAAACTGTTTTTAAACCTATTTTTAATGCTAAATTCTTTGTAATGAAAACTCCAGGCCTTTTCTATTTTAGAAATAATGATCTCTTACCATCCTCCTCATTGGAATTGATTGATTTTGAAAATGTTGCCACCATTTATGAGGTAATCCGGATCATCGACGGAATTCCACTTTTTGTAGAAAAACATTTGGAGCGTTTTAAGAAGTCAGCCGGATTGGCCAGTCAGAGCTTCAGTTTTAACCTCAGTGAAATAAATGCCAATATTGCTAAATTGGCAAGAGCCAACCAGTT
>CAYOWJ010000099.1:4643-11952 GCA_964407625.1 uncultured Lentimicrobiaceae bacterium | reverse complement strand
TTTAGCCCAAAATCAACAGTTTTTAGACAGGACACAACAATGCTAAAGTGCGCCGCCCCTACTCCACCGAAATTACCGAAATACGTTTACGCCCGTCCATCTTCACTACCAGGGGTTTTTCGAAGCGAACATGCCTGAAGTATTTTGTTTTGTTGATCAACTGCTGGTTTTCGAGTAGCTCGTATTTTATGTAGCTCCGCGAAAGTTCCGGTTGTACCGTGAAATAACCGACATTCATCGAAGTTACATTATGAAAAAAGTGCGATCCTGAGGAAGCATCCAGCGGGAAGCCCTCCAAACTGGTTTCGACGATAATTTTAGCATTCGAAATCTGCGGCCAGTTTACAGGAATTCCAATCCACTGGTCGCGGGTTCCCCATCGGCCCGGGCCAATCAACACATATTTCCGCTTTTCGTTGAACATCATCAGGTTCAATTCGTCAATTTCTTTGGCCATTTCAACGGTTTTGGTCTTATCAAAGAGGCCTTTATCCACATAAATCACATCGTACAAATCCTCGATAACACCGTTGCCCATGCCTTTATCCGAAAAAAGAATCACTTTTTCGGGATCAACTTTATCCATGTCAATTTCATAATCTTCAGCATTTCCCAACAAAGGCTTTATTTGCAGCAGATAAAACGAAGCTTTATGATCGGCATCCTTGGTCAGGTCAACGGCAAACTCGATTTCAACCGGTGAACCAAGTGCTTCTTTAACAACATCAAGCACAAACTCGATGGTTTTGGCCAGTGGGATATAATTGTATTTAAGGATATTTGCAAAGTTGACTATTCGCGGCCCGGCCTGGCTCAAACCGGGATTGATGGTATTATTTTCGGGATTATAAACCGAGGCACAATGACGCAAGGTTCCGTGCCTTTCGGAATCGTCAACATCTAATCTGCATAAACCGGCAGTGTCGCCTTCAAGCAAGTTGATTTCGGTTTTCTTTAAATCGACAGCAAAAAAATTGACCTGCGAATTTTTATACTGATCCTTCGGCGAATTGATGTCGACATGCGGATATTTGGGCGAAAAACGATAGGCTTTTTCACCTTCAACCACGTATTTTCCAAGTCCCAAAGCCGCCACAGCAAATCCTTCCTCGGGTTTCATGTGCGAAAAAGGATAATAATTATACGATTGCGCCACCCCGCTGATGTGCGGATAAAAAACACCATCGTATTGATTGCCAACAACTTCCTGAATGACTACCGCCATTTTTTCTTCCTCAATTTTATAGCTGACCGCTTTGATGTAATCCCGCGCCATTTTTGAAAAAACAGAGGCGTAAACCAGTTTTATCGCATCCATGGTTTGCTTGAGGCGCTCGTTTGGGTCGGGATGTGAGTTTGGAAGAAGATATGTTTCGAAAATCCCTGCAAAAGGCTGCATCAGTGAATCTTCAAAAAGGCCTGACGACCTGATGGCTATTGGTTTTTTTAACAACTCCAGGATGACTTTCAGTTTCTTAATCAGCGTTTCGGTGAGCTGCCCCTCGATAAAAATCTCCTTGATTTTTTCGTAATCAGGCTCGCTATAAACACGGTCGTACAGGTTATTGCGCTCCATAAAATATTCAAATTCCTCGGTGCCGATCACCGAAGTTTTAGGAGCACGAATGTTAATGTTAGGGATAAGCTCTGAAAAATCATAATTATAAATCAACGTATTGATAAAAGCAAGTCCGCGTCCTTTGCCGCCCAGCGAACCGGGTGTAAGATAAACCACGTTACTTTCATCCGTTATCGCGTTTCGGTCGAACGGGATGATTTTGCCTTTGTCCTGCTCATTTCTGAATTTCTGGATGACATTGATGAGATATTCGCGAAGGCTGTTCGGGCTTTTAAAATCGGTAACTTTATGAGGATTGATGATTTTGGCCACCTGAATTTCGCCACGCGCCATGAGCCACAGCGAAAAATGATCGCGCTTGGCGTGATAAATCAACGATTCGTCGGGAATGGTGTGCAATGATTTCTCGAACTCTCGGAGCGATTTTGCTACAGCAATCTGAGTGCCTTTTTTATCACGATAGATAAAATTCCCAAAACCCAGGTAGTGTGTGATAAAACTCTTGAAATCCTGCTCGAGCATTTCAGAATCCTTGTTGATAAAACTGGCGCGCAGGTTATAGGCATCCTCGGCATTGGATTCGTCAGAAGATTGGATAACAACGGGCATATCCTTAATCTGCGATTTTATCAGACGAGCCAGCCTGAAGCCTGCCTTCTCATCGGGCACGCCTTCGCGGTTAAATTTTACATCCGAAATCAAACAGAGCAGGTAATCTTTGTAATTATTAAAAATTGCCAGGGCTTCCTCGTAGGTGGAAGCCAGCAAAATCTTGGGACGTGCCCGCATCCTGAGGACTTTATAAAGTTCATCGGTGCTTACGTCGTCGATAATCCGCTTGGTTTGCGCCATCACAACACTGTAAAGCAGCGGCAGATAACGCGAATAATATTTGGCCGAATCTTCCACAACAAGAATCACGCGCACCAAACCAACTTTTGTGTCATTCTCAACATTTATTTTATCCTCAATCAATTTGATCATGGCAAAAAAGATGTTGGAATTGCCGTTCCAGGCAAAAACCCTGTCGATGGTTTTGAATTCGGCTCGCTTATCCTCAAAAAATCTAATGTCGCGGTTGTTGTTGAGCAAAACATATATCGGGATGTAAGGGTATTCTTTTTTGATGTTTTCACTCAACACAAGCGGCAATTTTTTATCCACGCCAACCATCACAATAATGAGGTCGAAATGCTTGGATTGCAGTTGTTCAAAAGCCTCCTCAGCCGACGAAACCCCTGTAATGCGTGGAGCAGAGGTTAAATTTAGCTGGTGATATTCGTCGAGCACATGTTCCGAAAAACGCCCTTCCTTTTCGATACTGTAAGCGTCGTAAAGGTTTGCCACAAGCAGAATTTCCTTGACTTTAAACATCATCAGATCGTGATAAATATCGCGGGCATAATTATTTTTATTGATAAATTTCTGTAAGAGCTGTCGACGGGGAACGGTACCAAGCGGCTTTTCTGGCGCTTTTTCGCGCGTTATCGAAATAATATGCTTTCCACGAATTCCATTGATATGACCGGCAATCATTCCGGCAAGGTTCTCGATGAGGTGGCGCTCTTCCTTTAAAAATGGCCCTTCATCTAATTTTGGAAAGGATTTGTGGTAAAAAATTTCGATCGAGCCGTCCTTGTTATCAATGGTTTCGAAATCCTGCCGTTGGACCCATTGAGTTGCCCTGAAATTGCCCGTACAAAACACCTGATCGCCAAGCGTGATTTTTGAAGAGGTAAATTCAGGATATTGCCATGCTCTCGGAAGAATCAGACAGATTTGCTGAAGTGTTTCTTCGATCGATTTTCCTTGCCGTAAAATTGCTGTTGTCTGGTTAATACAGGCCAATTCCTTGAGCCGTTCGGTTGTGGTTTGGGTAGTTTCGCGACCTTTAATCCCATGAATATAACCAAGAAGCATGGTCGAAATATTATTGATCAGGTTGCGCTCTTCTTTTAAGAATGGCCCTTCATCAAATTTGGGATAATCTTTAAGATAAAAAATCTCGATAGACCCTTTTTTGTTGTCGATGGTTTCGAAGATTTGCTTTTGCACCCAGTGCGATTCTTCAAAATACGGGCTGACAAATTTCCGGCCATCAAAAATTATCCGGGCAACCGTTTGTTCCGGGTATTGCCAGCCATTTGGCAAAATCGAAACTATCCTTTGCAGCGTTTCGTCAAGCGAACGATCCTCTTTCAGGATTTCATTTGTTTCGTTGATGGTTTGAAGTTCCTTTAAACGCTCGCGGTTTTCGTAAGCTAATTTTTCGAGTTCATTTTTCGAAAGACTATTATCGATCATGATATTTTGATATTAAATGTAAATCGTTGAATCTTGGCAAACTACTTTTTTTACATAGGTTTGCTTTTTGCAGAAAACTTACCAAAGGAAATAATTTTCTGTGAACAAAATAACACCAAATATCAAATTTCGATAATTACTGATTTTAACCACACATTATTGGTTTATTAATGATGAAAAACTAAAAAGTAAAACATCCAGCAAGAAAGCCTCCAATAGCGGCAGAAAATGTCAAGACTATTCTTTAGCAGAAAAACAACCTTTTAACATTTTTTGTGTATGCATCAGGAAACTTATTATTTTTGAGGTTGTTTAGCAAAATTATTAACCTAAATAAGTTGATTATGGAAATTATCGGACTTACAGTAATAATCCTGACCCAGGCCAACAAATTATCCGAAAATGAAGCGGCAGGCGGAGCATTAAAAGCTGTCACCGGCTGGATTGGTGATATACTCGGAAAACCCTCTGCAAAAGAGAAACTGCAACAAATCGAGCAAAACCAGAACATCGAAGCAAATGTAAACAGCATTACAGCCAGCCTCGAATTTGTTCTCGAAGGAAATGAACAACTTCAAAATGAACTTGCAGCAAAAATTGCAGAACTGCAGCGTATGATGAAAAAAGAAGGCATCTCTATGCCAACAGCAACCAACACCACGAATACTGCCTATAATAGAAAAATCGGCGACCATGGTAACCCACCCCAAAATTCCATCATTATTACCAGATGACACTCAATACCAGCAATATTTCAGGTAATAGTAACATTGTTCTGCAGGACATCATTGGGAATATTATCATCAATATGGCCCCTGACCTGCCAATTGAGGTCAGGCAGCAAAAGGAGCAAATGAAGGCTAAGCTTTCTGAACTTGTAGAAACAATAGCGATTATTGAAGGGAAAATAAAAACTGCCCAAAAGCCCGAACCATTTAATCCTCCTGAGGGAGATGCAACTTATGATGCCATCAGATGGAGGCGCCTTTTACAAGCGCTCGATCACCAGGGATGTGTGTTATTTATTGGTCCCGAAATATCTGTTAATAGCCTGGGAAAATCGCTGCACCACGAATTTTTCCTTGATTTGGCGAAGGATTTCAGCGAAATCGAATATTTGGAAAATGAGGGTTACTTCTCACCGGAATCAGATGAAATAATTTTATACGATGTTCTTGATTTTTACAGCAAAGACTTCCCGAAAAAAAACGTAACCGGACGAAAAATCCTCGAACAGCTTGCCCAGGTACCCTTTAGCCTGATTATTTCGATTTGCCCGGATGATGCAATTCACAGGGTTTTTGAGGATTATGACATTAATCACCAGTTTTTGGCATACAACGGCACAAAGCAGGAAGCAGAGCCTATGACGCGCGAAAAACCTGTGATTTATAATATCCTCGGAAATGCAGCAAGCAATGGCCGGTACATTTTTACCCACGAAAACTTTTACAACTACCTGAATAAGGTTTTCATCCCTTCCGAAATCAAGAAAAAGATCCAGGATGCAACACATTATGTGTTTATAGGTTTTGATTTCAACAAATGGTACAACCGTCTTTTGCTTTTCATTTTAGAATTTGAACAGAAAAAAAGTGGCGCACACCGCATAACCATTGGTCATAAAGATGTTAAAGCAGACATCGAGAAGTTCATTGCAAAACAGTTTAACATCACCTTTATCGACAATGATTACAACAAGTTTATCGAATGGCTGATTCACAATGTTAACGAAGAAGGATTGTTACGAAACCTTAATGAGGATTTTGTGCAGAATAGTATCCTTAAATTGACCAGTGTAAGTGCAAATGTCGTTACTGAAAATAATCTGGATGAACTGCGGAAAATTGAAACCCAGGTCGGAGTGATTGGAAAAAGGATCATAAATTTTAATAATAAAATAACCACCTGACCATGGGACTACGCAGATATCCGGGAGCAACTCCATTCAGCAGAAGGCAGGCCAACATTTTCTATGGCAGGGACAAGGATATAGATAAGCTGCTCACATTGATCCAGGTAGAGAAAAAAGTGCTGCTTTATTCGAAATCCGGGTTAGGAAAAACCTCGCTGCTCGAGGCCGGCGTGTTGCCGAAATTACCCAAAAACTTCGCAAAAATCAGCATCAGGCTTTTTGCTTACAAGCCGGAAGCTGAAACCCCGCCGGAAGCTAAAAATGCTGCACTGAAATCTGAAAAAGCTGCGCTGAAATCTGAAACACCGCTCGAACGTGTGGTAAACGCACTGAAAACTGTTGTTAATGATTTGGATACCCGAAACGACACCATCATAGATCAGATCGTTGGCAATAACCAAAATGATAAAACACTTTGGTACTACTTCAAAAAGGTCCAGATTATAGAAAATCAGCAGGAAGGAGAAGCCCGGGAAAAGATATTTACTCTTGTTTTCGACCAGTTTGAAGAACTTTTTTCGTATCCCAAAAAAGATATTGAGGATTTTAAAACCCAGCTTTATGAACTCACCGAGCTCAAGCTGCCCGATCGTATTGCTGCACTGATAGCCGAAGGCAGGCAAACGGACAAGGAGCTTTTTAACCGCGAAAACCTTGGAATCCTGCATAAAAAAATCGAAATAAAAACGGTTTTCGCCATTCGTTCTGACCGGCTGAGCCTGCTGAATAAACTATCTGACAAACTCCCGGATATCCAGAACACATTTTATGAATTGCTTCCGCTGACATACGAACAGGCACAACAAGCTATCGAAAACCCTGCCAGAGATAACGATCCGGGGTTTGATACCCCGCCATTTACTTTTCATCAGAAAGCAATTGAGAAAATTATCAAAGAGTTGAGTGAAGGTAAAACCGAGAATATCGAAACCACTCAATTACAGATTGTCTGTCATCGTATCGAAGAAATTGCTGCGGCAAAGACTGGTGATGGTCCCAGGCAAATTGAAGTAGAAGATCTTCCTGAGTTCAAAAATATCTTCCTGAACTTTTATTATGATTCCTTAAACCTGTTGCAGGAGGAAAACCGTGGTAATGCGAAACGACTGATTGAAGATGAGTTGATCACAAACAATCAGCGGATTTCGTTAGATGAAGAGATTTGTAAAAAACGCCTTGATAACCAGGAACTTATGGTCCTGGTTAACACACATCTTTTGAGATCCGAGCAAAACACCTTCGGCCGCTTCAGCTATGAGATCAGTCACGACACACTCGTTGAGCCAATTCTCGAATCGAAGAAGAAATACCTTGATGAACAGGAAAAAATAGAGCTCGAAAATAAACAAAAAGAAGAACTTCGGAAGCTCAGGGAACAGCAGGAGGAGGAAGCCCGTGAACGTGAAGAGGAACTCAGGCTCATTCGCATCGAACAGGAACGAAAAGAAAAAGAACGTCTGCGTGAAATCAAACTACAGCGGAAAATCTTTTTGGCTGGCACGATTGTTCTT
>CAYOWJ010000099.1:2971-4543 GCA_964407625.1 uncultured Lentimicrobiaceae bacterium | reverse complement strand
AAAAGCTGATTCGGCTAAAAATATTGCCCAAAGCATTGTAAACGCATTTTACTTTTATGACGAGCGGCTTGCACTCGCTTTTAAAGACAATAAGTATGGGTTTATCGACAAAAACGGGCTGCCTGTCATCGGGTACAAGTATGATGAGGCTAACCCGTTTGATTACCTTGGATTGGCTAAAGTACAATATGCCGGGAAGTATTACCTGATCGACACCAAAGGCACCGAATATTTGCTTGCCGATGGGATGAATAACCTGCGGCGCGAAACCCAGGCACTCGATCTGCGAAATAAACAAATGATCGCTTTTCCTGAGCCGGTGCTCCAGTCAGCTCAATTGAGTATTCTGCTGATGAACGGAAACGAGCTTCGAAATATACCGAATGACATCGGGAATCTTTCCACCCTTAAAATTCTGACCTTTTCTGACAACAAACTCCGGAGATTGCCTGAAAACATCGGAAACCTTGAAGAATTGCAGATTTTACATCTCAACAACAACAAACTGGATTCGGTCCCACAAACAATAACCAGCCTTAAATACCTGAAGGAACTTTCGCTGGCAGGAAATTTTATTACCAGGCTCCCCGACCAAATCGACAGCCTCCCGCAATTAAATTTGCTCGATGTGAGTGGCAACCAACTTGATCTGCTTCCATCAAAAACAAAACACCTCAAAAAACTTGCAAGACTCAGGCTGGGCGGGAATAATTTCGACTCAATTCAAGGTTTGATATTCAAATTGGGAAGCCTGACTGAACTTAATCTGAGCAGCAACCGAATTTCGATGATTCCCAAAGATATTGGCCAGCTTAGCCAACTTGTCGTGCTTGATTTATCCGACAACCTCATCAAAGCAATTCCAACGGAAATTGAGTCTTTGTCGCATCTTAAAGAATTTTCGATGGGAGGAAACCAGATTACAGGACTTCCGGTCGAACTGTTTCATCTCAAAAATTTAAAATTTTTAAACCTGAATGATAACAGCATCAGCACCATCCCACCTGAAATTGATACACTTAAAACCCTTGTTGCCCTGAATCTGCATAATAACCTGATTTCGGAATTCCCTATTCAGCTTACTACCTTGCCGCTATTATCATATTTGAATCTGGGAAATAACCAAATCAGCAGGATTCCTTCCGAAATCGATGCTATGATAGAGTTACAGTACCTCGATGTGAGCAATAACAATTTGAAACAGTTTCCTGCAGATATTTACACACTTCAAAAACTCAACCAGCTTATTTTAAGTGGAAATCAGATAGCGCAACTTCCAGGCCAGATCAGTGCTTTATCTTTTTTGGAAAAACTTGACGTGAGCAGAAATCAGTTATCCAGCCTTCCTTCAGCGTTCGAAAATCTTGTCCGACTGACTATGCTGGACATTTCCGGAAATAAGTTTGATACCTTAACTGTTCAGGTTTTCGGATTGGAAAATCTGGCCAGCCTGAATATTCAAAATAATCAGCTTAGTGAGCTTACTCCGGGAATCGGCAATTTATCTAAACTTACAACGATAAACCTGGGCAGTAACAAAATCAAAAGTTTTCCAAAAGAGATTGGCTCCCT
>CAYOWJ010000099.1:0-2871 GCA_964407625.1 uncultured Lentimicrobiaceae bacterium | reverse complement strand
AACCAAATTGACTCCCTGCCAAAGGCCATCGCCAATTTGCCGGCATTACAAAAGATTGATCTTCGCGGCAATTCAAAACTTGATATCGCAAGGCTGGTCGAAATACTGGGAAAGTCGAACCGGGATGTTATAATTTCCGCCGGCAACAACGAACTTGATTATCTCCCGGACGCTAATGTTTTTTTGGTCAGGATTGATAGCCTTCAATATTTACCGGATAATTTTAAAGATATGAAAAACTTACGCCTGCTCGACCTGCAGGGAAATTCCACCTTAACTGCTGCTGATATTTCCAAAGTATTTAAAAATTCCAAAAAAAATGAGTTCGTATTTTCTTCGACCACCAATCCCGTGATTACTGATTTTACTGCCATCCACATTAATGTGAATAATAACCTGCTGATCGTGCTGGATAAGTCTCAGATTGTACAAAATCCGGAGGTTGACCTTTCAAATTCAGGATTAAGCAGTTTGCCCGAAAATATCTTCGGCAACACTAACCTGACGCGCCTCGATCTCAGCAATAATAACCTCACTGCTTTACCACAGGAAATCGGACAATTTCGAAACCTTGCATTTTTGATGCTGAGCAAAAATAAAATCAGCGAAATACCTGCAAGCATCGGTAATCTCAAAAGCCTTGAAAGGCTGGTATTAAGTAATAATAAAATTTCATCACTTCCACCGGAAATTGGCGAATTAAGCATGCTGCGCCATCTTTACCTTAATGGCAACAAGATCGAAAACTTTCCTGTTGGAGTCACCAGCTTAAAAAACCTTACACACCTGATTATTGACAAAAACCAAATGCCGGACTTGCCTGAATCCATCGTCGGGATGCAAAACCTGCAATATCTCAGCTTTCAGATTCATCCGACAACCAACATTGTGCAACTGGTCGGTTTGCTCAATCAAATGCCAAATCTCACATCGCTTTCGCTGAATTTAGACGAGCTAACGTTGTTTCCTCAGGAACTTTCCAATCTAAAATATATCACCGACCTAAACCTTACTTCCGGAAACATTAAAACCCTTCCTCCCCAAATTGCCGGTTTGACGAATTTAACCAAACTGAGCCTAAAGATGCCGGAGCTTCAGTCGCTTCCCGAAACAATGAAAAACATGGACAGGCTCGCATCTTTTTATATTTCAAGTAAAAAAATATCCCCGGAAACGCTCGAAGGATTGCAAAACCATCTTCCGGGTTGCCGCATAAATATTCAGGATCAACTTTTAAAATAATGCTAAACATTATGAAAACATGGATACCTTTCTTATTTTTTCTGTTGATTTTTACGATTGTTTTTAGTCCATTATTAAAAGTTTCGGCGCAACAAACCGAAGAAGATTTCAGATCGGAGAGGTACGCCCGTGCCATCAGCCAGATTGTTGACCAGTCAGGCGGAAAGCTTGACAGGGAAGCTGTAATTCAGCAGCTTCTCGGTTCAATAAATGCAAAAGTTAAAGGAAATCCTTCAACAACACTTTTCCGGGGAGATCTGATGATCACCCCGATGATTGATTTTGTGGGGTACGATGGCAGTGACAGTGCCCGGTTTTCATACTTTACCACCGAAACCCTCGCCGATGATCTGATTCTGGATTTTGAAAATAACCTTAGCTGGGTTGACACACTTTCGCCGGTTATTATTGATGATTCGATCAAAATTGATGTTTACGATAATCCCACATACGAAGCGCGGTTAGCCTCATTTACAGTTGAGGCCCAATTTGCAGGCGATACAAGTTTTGTTACTGTTTGGATAATCCAGGAACCTTTGCCTCAAAAAATCATCTATGTTTCGCCTAAATATTTCGCCATTCCTCCAGAAGGTGATACAACTGCTGATTTCATCATTACCTATTTTAATATTACTGGTTGGGAAGAGGTAATTCCGGTTGACTGGATAACCATTTTTTCTCAAACACACAATGGCTCTCCCGATTCGCTCTCTTTTATTATCCACCCTAATACTGGCAACACTTTCCGTGAAGTAGACATCGAAATCCAGGACAGCAATGATCCGACGATAAAAGATATTATTCACATTTACCAGTATGCCGGTTCGCAAGAGTTTTTAATCGCATCGCCACCGATTAATTACATCAATGCCGATGGTGGAAATATTGATGTACAGGTTTTTTCAAATATTACTTGGGAGGCATTGGAATTAAGTAATCCCGGAAATATGATTACCAGCCTTTCTCCTACGTCTTTTAACGGCTCAGGCACTCTTAGCATCACTGTATCTCAAAATACAACAACCGATCCGAGAACCGCACAGGTTATCATTTCCGGTGGCGATCCGCTTCTCAGCGATACAATCACTATTAATCAGAATGGGGCACAGGAGCAATATTTAATTGCCTCTCCAATAGAAAATTATATTGAACCGGGTGGTGGAACTATCAATGTGCAGGTTTTTTCAAATGTTGCATGGACACCAACTACTGTGATTAATCCAGTTGGAATGATAACGCAATTGACAAAATCTCCAGACAGCACTTTTTTAACCATCGTCGTCAGTTCAAACCAGACTGTAAATCCAAGAAACGCAGAAATAGAAATAACCGGGGGAAATCCTTTGTTAATTGTAACTATCCACATTTACCAGTTTGGGGCACAGGAGCAATATTTAATTGCCTCGCCAATAGATAATTATATTGATCCGGGTGTCGGAAATATTAATGTACAGGTTTTTTCAAATGTTGCCTGGACTGCCACCACTCTGAATCCTCCAGCAGGTATGATTACCGGCCTTACTCCCGGCACCGACAACCTGCTCATCACTGTGTCTCAAAATACAACACCCGAACCGAGGACAGCACAGGTTATCATTTCCGGTGGCGATCCGCCACTGAGTGATACAA
>CAYOWJ010000098.1:0-11991 GCA_964407625.1 uncultured Lentimicrobiaceae bacterium | reverse complement strand
CCTCCTGGTGGCGGTCATGGCGGTGGCGGATCTCTACCTCCCGGCGGTGGAGCACCTGTTGGTGAAGGGCTGCTAATCCTTGCTGCACTTGGTGCTGCTTATGGCAGCAAAAAGTGGTTGGCTAAGAAAAAACAAAATACACCGTAAAAGGGTAAATAATTTTTGCTAAAACCCCGGGTTTGCTTGCTAATTCCGGGTTTTTTACTGAATGATTTTTGAAAGTAAAATCCTGAAAACTTTTATCAAAACCCTGGCCGCCGGGTTATGAAATATTTTTATAATTTGATGCCGAAAAAACACAAGCAGGCAAAAAACTCCTATTTTTGTGGTAATTCTTTTGAATCGTGACTACACAATTAATAAATCGAGTGAAATGTCAATAATAGATAAAGGTATTAGTTTCAGACGACTGTTTTTCAGGGATGCTGACACTGCTGCAAACGAAAAGCCAACTCCGGAAGCCAGGCCTGTAAGTAATCGGATTCAGGATGACTATATTACAAATAAGCCTCAACTTGCACATGTTGGTTCTCAGGAACAGGAACTTGTGGGGGATTACGTTCAAAGGCTTCAGAATTTAATCAATCAGAATAATCAGTCTGGTTTTGATTTTCTGGAATTTACCGAAACACTGTTTGAAGAAAAACAAAATCCAAATCCTGAAGTTTACAAAACCGTTTTCAGGATTGCTCAAAAAATGGATAAATCACTCACTCCTTCGCGCTTACTCAATAGCGCTATGTATTATAAGGATTTGGTGCAAAAAACTGCCGACGCCGAAATTAGCAAGGGTGAATCGAAAAAGCAGGGATTGCAGGCTGAAAAAGACAGTGAAAAAACCAACCTCGAAAATAACCTCAACGACACAAGAGCAAAAATACAGCAGCTTACCCGGCAAATCCAGGAGCTCCAGAATCAGGATGCAGCTCTTAATAATCAGCTTTCGGCTATCGATCAGAAATACAACATCCAGTTCATCGAAATCGACAGAAAAATCATCGCAATTCAAAATGCAAAAGAACAGGTGATCGTAAGCATTGTTGACATCGAAGCCGGTATTAAAACGAATCTTTCATAAAAAAAATTTAAAATCAGAAGCTATGCAAAATGAAAAATCATCCATTACCCAGTTACCCATCATGAAATATTTTGATGATGCCAAACTGATCGACAAAGGGAAAGAAACGCTTGGGAAGTGGCGAAAAGGGGAAAGGCCAATAGGAGCTTTTATTGGCTTGATAATTATTGTGATTATTGCTTATGGTACCTTCCGGTGGATCATTCCGGCAGTGTTTGGTGCACTCAGCCAGGTTTTTGCAGTTATCGTTTCTGTACTGGCCGTAGTTCTCGTTATTTTGCTTTTGCCTGCTATTTTCAAGCTTTTCCGTAGGATCGTCCGGTGGTTTCACAAAGCTATCATCCGCTGGAATCCGTTTGACGAGCTTGACGAACAAAAACATAAAATGTGGGAAACACACGATTTGTTTTTAAGGCACAAATCGAAAATAAAACAACTTCGCAACGACTTTGAGCAAATGTCGAATGAAACCCGGACTGTTGCCGAAAACTCGAAAACCGAAGTTCACCGTCAAACAAAAAAGGCTGGTGAGATCAAAGAGATGATGGATAAAATGATAGCCGAAAAAGGCGAAACAATCAAAGAAACAGATGAATATGTCGAATTACAACAACAATTTATCAATGCAACATCGGCAGGCACCCGCGTGAATACAATACTCGAAAAGAATATTGAATGGACGACCAAGTATGCAGCACGTTCGAATATTTTTGCAAATCTCGACCGTAAGCTGGCCATTGGCGCAACACTTCTCGAAAACAAAATAAAAGATTTTGAGGAGAGCATCAACATTATGAAAAAAGACTGGGAAATGGCTGCCGCATCCCGCGGTGCAACGGCTATTCTTAAAGAAATTCTCGGACCTGGCGGACAAAACTGGAAATTGGAATATGCCCTTGAATTTGTTGCCGGACGCATTTCGGAAGACCTTGCAGTTACGGCTCAGAACCTTGAGGATTTGGAACGAAACACCACTGCTTTTAATTTCGACAGCGATGAGGCTTACGAAAAACTTTTATCCATTGGAAACAAGCTGGATGCAGGAGAAATGAGCATTCCTGACCCGTCAAAGATTTCCAACCCCAACCACAAACTGTCGCGTGAAGAGAAAAATGCCGCAGGCCCGCTTGGCGATATTTTCTAAAACCATAATTTCATCATTCATTAACTAAACTAAAGAAAATGACAACTGATTATCAAAACAAACCCGGAAAATCAATTCCCGGGTTTCCAAAAAACTGGACGCTTGGATTTCAGCTTATCGTGCTCCTGATTATCCTTGCTGCAATAGGTGCCGGCGTGTATTATGGCTATCCATATATGAACAAAGCAGCAAAGGGCAATAAAGCCGATTTACGTGCCGGTTTTAACAACTTTGTGGGCTTTGCCCCGGGTATCGACATGAATGGTGGCGATGCTCCGAACAAAAACTCGAGGATGTACAAAGAATTTGGTCTCACCTTCGAAGCAATCAGGATGGACGATATGCAAAAACTCAACGACGCCCTGAAAAACGGCGATCTGGACTTTATTTTTACGACTACTGATATTTCACCCATTGGAATGGATCGCAGCAGTGACCTTGCCAAAATGTCGGTTGTCCAGTTCCTTAAAATTGACGATTCACGTGGAGCTGATGTTTTTATTGTCGACGAATCGATCAAAACAGTAGCCGACCTTAAAGGCAAAAAAATCGCCTGTGCCCTGGGTTGGCCCAGCAATACACTGCTTCATGCCACGCTGGAAGCCGGTGGACTTACCGAAAATGATGTTGAGATTTTGCCCATGGGCGATCCTTTTGCTGCTAAAACTGCTTTCACAACCGGTAATGCCGATGCTACGGTAGTTTGGTCGCCAGATGATGAAGAATGCCTGAAATCGAGGGCAGCCAGAGTTCTTACAAGTACCGATTTGCTCCCGAACATTATCATGGACGGATTTATAGCCCGGAAAGAAGTTCTGGAAGAAAAGAAAGACCTGTTTATTAAGCTTTCGAGAGCATGGCTTGTAGCCAACTCAGAAATGCAGGATCCTGCAAAAATGGCCAAAGCAGCCCAAACCTATAAAATTGCTTTTGAAGTCCCCGATGATGTAAGTATTATTCTTGACGGGATGAAAAAAATCCATTTTGCTACTTATGGTGACAACATCAATTTTTTTGGATTAAGCACCGATTACACCGGCATCACCGGACAGCAACTTTACACAAAAATGGCCCGGGTTTATAAAACAGGTTATGGAAATAATTTAACCAACATTGTTCCCTGGGCCGAAGCTTCCTACCCTGGAATTATCCAGGCTATTAACGATTTACAGGGAACTGCTCATGCTGCCGAAGGTCAGATTCAGTTTAAAACACCCACCGCCGCCGACGAAAAAACCCCCGCAGTTGCCATTAAACCAATTATTATCAACTTTGCAACGGCATCCTGGTCGCTTACTGCTGACATGAAAGAAAAAATCGAAAACCAGCTTGGTTCGTTATCGGTGGAATTTGCCGGAATGAAAGTCCGCATCGAAGGGAACACCGATAATGTGGGCAGTGCAGCGATGAACAGGGATCTTTCATATAAACGTGCTAAATCGGTAGCCGACTTTTTGGTGAAAACCTACAGTTTCGATCCAAACAGATTTATCATTGTTGGCAATGGCCCCGATAAACCTGTTGCCGACAACAATTCGGAAGAAGGAAGATCGGCAAACCGCCGGACTGAGTTCCAACTATTAGGAAAATAAGACATTAAATAATCTGTAACATACTAAAGGAGGGTAAAAATTATCCTCCTTTATTACAATTTAGAAGACAATACCTGGAATTATGAATACGATTAAAAATCTTTTTAGGTTTGCCGGCGAAGTAGATAAACAAACCGCCTTGGCCATAAACATACTGGGATGGGTTTTGCTGATTTTTTTCTGGTGGCTCATTCCCACAATGGGTTGGATAAAACCCTCCATTCTTCCTTCACCTTTTGATGTAATTATATGTTACAAAACCCTTTTTGTCGAACGTAACCTTTTGTACAATACTGGTTATTCGATTTTTATCAACATGGGTGGTTACCTGCAGGCACTGGCTTTTGCCGTTCCACTGGGGTTTATTGTCGGGCTGGTCCCGTTTTTCAGGCATCTGGTAAGCAAACAAGTTGAAGCTATCCGTTTTACACCGCTTCCGGCAACTACCGGAATTTTTATGGCATTGTTCGGTTTAGGCCTTGGCGTGAAGGTTGAGTTTCTTGCCTTCGGTATTTTTGTTTATTTACTCCCCGCCATCGCCCAGAGGATAAAAGATATCGAAACCGACGACCATCTGAAAGCACTTAAACAAACCATGTGGACACTAAACGCCAGTCCGTGGATGACCATGAAACATTTCTATATTCCATCAGTCCTCAGCCGGTTTTCGATGGATGTAATTAATCTGGTTGCAGTAAGCTGGACCTACATCGTGATTGCCGAAATGGTAAATGCACAGGGTGGATTAGGTTCGATGATTTACATGGCCACTTCACGCGGTTCGCACGTGGATCAGCTTTACGCTGTTTTATTGTTAATTATTTTTATTGGTTTTGTACAGGATAAACTTTTGAAACTCCTCGACAAAAAACTCTTTAAATTCAAATACGCCTGATAATGAAACGAAATGTTTTCCAAAAACAGAACGACAGTGAAGCCGTAGAACCTGTCGGAAACACAATAATACCGGAAACTAAAATTGAAGTAAATGCTGGATTTTCTTCAGATCAGACACCTGTTGGCGGTTTACCGGATATCATAAACCTCGTCAACATCAACCAGGTTTATGCTGATCACACACCACCAAATGTTGTGTTCAAGGATTTTAATCTCAACATAAAAGACATTAAAGGCGAAGGGCAATTTATTACGCTAATGGGCAAATCGGGTTGTGGAAAGTCCACTTTGCTCAGGTATATTTCCGGATTACAGGAACCAACTTCCGGAGAAGTTTATATTTACGGGAAAAAACGGACCAACAAGGACAGGATTCCCATGGTTTTTCAGCAATACACCTCCTTCGAATGGAAAACAGTATTACAAAATGTTGCCCTCCCTTTAATATTAAAAGGGATTCCTAAAGATGAAGCCAACGACAAAGCCATGGACATGATAAAAATTGTTGGATTGGCAGGACACGAAAACAAATGGGCTAAATATCCAATCTTGTCGGGAGGGCAATTACAAAGGGTTGCGATTGCACGTAATCTTGTTGTAAATCCACAAATTCTCTTGATGGACGAACCTTTTGGCGCCCTGGATACGGTAACGCGCAAACAAATACAGGTTTTTCTCAGATCTATTTTCGAAAATGCCAAAATTGACCCGACCATCATTTTTGTAACACACTCCGAAAGTGAAGCTGTTTTCCTCTCCACCGACATTTACATTCTGGATTCAGGGCCAGCAAACATTAAACACTGCTTTAAAATTGATTTACCACCAAATCGGACCGACCCGGTAAGATATTCCAACGATTTTACAGATTATGTAAATAAACTGGGATCACTGCTCGAAGATTTGAAAAAGGAAAAAAAGTAGTCCTGGAAAATCGATCAAAAAGAAGATTGAAAAGAAATTGACAATTTTCTTTTTGCTCTTTTTGCATCCCTACACGCAACACGCTATCCATCAACAAATTCAGTACTACCAGCCAAATGCCCGGGTCGTTTTTAATTTTTTAAAAAAATGTTAATACCCCTGCTTTCTAAGAAACATCTTTTATCTTTGCGTCCAAATTCTCAGATACTTATTCTAAGTTATTATCCATGAGCAAAAAAAGTGAAGGCTTAATTTCCCAAATCATCGGACCTGTTGTTGACGTAACTTTCGAAAAAGGCAATTCGTTGCCTGATATTTTCGATGCACTCGAAGTCACCAGGGAAGATGGCCATAAAATTATTTTTGAAACCCAGCAGGACATTGGTGAAAACACCATCCGCAGCGTAGCCATGGACTCTACCGACGGCCTTCGCAGAGGAATGAAGGTTGTAAATACCGGAATCCCGATTTCGATGCCTGTTGGCGACGACATCAAAGGCAGACTTTTTAATGTGATCGGACAACCGATCGACGGCCTCAGGCCTGTCAAAATCCAGGGCTCATACTCGATACATCGCGAACCTCCGAAATTTGAACATCTTACCACAACCAAAGAAGTGCTTTACACGGGCATCAAGGTTATCGACCTGATCGAACCTTACGCCAAAGGCGGAAAAATTGGTTTGTTTGGTGGCGCCGGCGTTGGCAAAACGGTTATCATCATGGAGCTGATCAACAACATCGCCAAATCTTACGCCGGACTTTCGGTGTTTGCAGGTGTTGGCGAACGCACCCGTGAAGGAAATGACCTGCTGCGCGAGATGATCGAATCGAAGGTTATCAAATACGGCGACAAGTTTGAAGAATCAATGGAAAAAGGAGGCTGGGATCTTTCAGCAGTTGATTATGATGTTTTGGGAACTTCACAGGCAACGATGGTTTTCGGACAGATGAACGAACCTCCCGGAGCTCGCGCCAGGGTTGCCCTTTCGGGACTTACCCTTGCCGAATATTTCCGCGATGGCGACGAAAAATCCGGTGGACGCGACATTCTTTTCTTTATCGATAATATTTTCCGTTTTACACAGGCTGGTTCCGAAGTTTCGGCTTTGCTCGGACGTATGCCTTCTGCTGTTGGTTACCAGCCTACACTGGCAACCGAAATGGGCTTCATGCAGGAAAGGATCACTTCCACAAAACGTGGTTCGATTACTTCGGTTCAGGCCATTTATGTTCCTGCCGACGATTTAACCGACCCGGCTCCGGCAACAACCTTTGCCCACCTTGACGCAACCACGGTTTTAAACCGTAAAATTGCCGAGTTGGGAATTTATCCCGCCGTTGACCCGCTTGATTCGACTTCCAGAATTTTATCGCCCGACGTTGTTGGCGATGAACATTACAACACCGCTCAGCGAGTTAAACTCATTTTGCAACGTTACAAAGATTTGCAGGATATCATTGCCATCCTTGGGATGGATGAACTTTCGGAAGAAGATAAACTGGTTGTTCACCGCGCTCGCCGGGTTCAGCGTTTCCTTTCGCAACCGTTCCACGTTGCCGAGCAATTTACAGGCATGAAGGGCGTAATCGTCCCCATTGAAGATACCATCAAAGGTTTCAACATGATTATGGATGGCGAAGTGGATGAATATCCCGAATCAGCCTTCAACCTCGTGGGAACCATCGAAGAAGCTATCGCCAAAGGCAAAAAATTAATGGCAGAAAGTAGTCAGGATTAACCCTGAAAAAATCATATAGGCCAGCTAAATGAACATTCAAATCATCACACCCGACAAAACGGTTTATGAAGGAGCGGTAACATTGGTGCAGTTGCCAGGCCTGGACGGATCATTCGAAATTCTGAATAATCACGCCCCAATCATTTCAGCGCTCAAAGCCGGAGCTGTAAAAGTAAAAACCACCGACGAAACGCTGCTTTTTTTTGACATCAGTGGCGGTGTGGTTGAAGTGTTGAATAATAAAGTGCTTGTATTGGCCGAATAAATCAGGTATAACGACCCGAAACATAAAAGATGAGTAAACATTTTTACAAGAAATCAGGCTTTTTAAAGAATTTCCTTCTCCTTTCGGGGATCGTAATTTTCTTGGTTTTCCAGGCACTCGCCTCTAATTTGCAGCAGCACGAAACCACGCTTCAAGAACAATCTGCCACGCATGAAACCGGCACTCATAAAGAAAAATTCAATGCCGGCGAGATGATTATCGAGCACATCGTTGACAACCACGAATGGCACATCCTCAACTTAGGCAATTTTCACCTGACGATTCCTCTTCCGGTAATTTTGTGGTACGATGGCAAACTTCACACCTTCATGTCGTCTAAATTTCATAGCGGACGCGAACAATACGAAGGTTTTGGAATTTCAGAAGAAAAAGAAAATAAAGGAAAAATTGTAAGGGTTGATCAGGAAAAATACCATGCCGAAGGCGTTATTGAGCGCGACAAAGCACAGGAAATGCCCCTCGATTTTTCGATAACAAAAACTGTGCTTGCCATTTTAATGAGCCTCGCCCTGATGACCTGGCTTTTTATCTCGATTGCCAACACCTACACCAAAAGGGAAGGTAAATCACCAAAAGGCATTCAGTCCATTTTAGAACCGATCATCCTTTTTATCAGGGACGACATTGCCAAACCTTCGATTGGTGCAAAAAGATACGAAAAATACATGCCTTTCCTGCTCACGCTGTTTTTCTTCATCTTCCTGAATAACCTCATCGGGCTTATCCCGTTTTTCCCGGGTGGCGCAAACGTAACAGGAAATATTGCTGTGACCATGGTTCTGGCTCTTTTCACTTTTGTTATCACCACCTTTAGTGCAAACAAACAATACTGGGTGCACATTGTCAATGCTCCGGGCGTGCCGTGGTGGCTCAAGTTTCCGGTGCCACTCATGCCGATTGTCGAATTAATCGGAGTCTTTACAAAACCTTTTGTCCTTATGGTCCGTCTTTTTGCAAACATCACAGCAGGCCACATCATCGTCCTTGGCTTTATTAGTCTGATATTTATTTTCGGTGAGATGTATGCAGGATTAGGTTATGTGATGTCGATACTTTCGATAGCTTTTGCGATTTTCATGAATTTGCTCGAATTGCTGGTAGCCTTTATCCAGGCTTATGTTTTTACACTGTTGTCGGCCTTGTATTTTGGGATGGCAACCGAGGAACACCACTAATTTGGTGAAGGAAGTTTTTTATATTTTGAAATTAGTTCGTTTTTTTAATCAAATAAATTCAACACTATGCAATTATTATCAGTGTTATTAGAGGTTGCAACTGATTTGGCTCCTTATGCAAAAATGGGTGCCGGAATCGGAGCAGGAATCGCAGCTATCGGGGCAGGAATTGGCATTGGCCAGATCGGTCGCGGTGCTGTCGAATCTATCGCACGCCAGCCGGAAGCTGTAGGCGACATTCGTTCGAACATGATTGTTGCAGCAGCGCTCATCGAAGGTGTGGCATTTTTTGCCATCGTGGTGTGTTTGCTCGTTGTTTTCCTTTAGCAGGTATTTTCTCACATCCCAACGGTTGGTTGGGATGTGGGATTTTTTTGAGATCAGTACGTAAAATTTAATGATATGGAATTAGTAAGTCCCGGAATAGGATTGATTTTTTGGATGACGCTGGCGTTTGGCCTCGTGTTGTGGCTTCTGAGTAAATATGCCTGGAAACCCATCATGAAATCATTGCACGAACGCGAAGCATCCATTGATAAAGCCCTCCACGAAGCCGACAAAGCCCGTGAAGAGATGAAACATTTGATTTTCAGCAACGAACAGCTTCTTAACCAAGCCAAAGAAGAACGCGACGAAATCCTGAAAAAAGGTCGGGAAATCAAGGAAAAACTCATCGAAGACGCCAAACAGAAGGCCGGCGAAGAGGCTGCACGTATCGTCGAGAGTGCCAAAGAAAGTATCCAGAACGAAAAGATGGCTGCCATGGTTGACCTCAAAAACCAGATTGCCAAACTTTCGATCGAAATCGCCGAAAAGCTGCTCGGGCATGAGTTATCCGATCCTCAAAAGCAAAAAGAACTCGTTGATAAACTGATTAAGGAAGCAAAACTTAACTAATCGCTCAGGGCTAAAATGGATAATTCGATTTTATCAAAACGTTATGCACAGGCCTTGTTTGACCTGGCTCTGGAGATGAAAATCCTTGAAAGGGCTTATAATGACATTTTGCTGGTTCAGGATGTCATCCATGAAAACCCTGAATTCCGCCGTTTACTTGTAAGTCCGGTAATTCCACCCGGCAAAAAATCGCAAATCCTGCGGGGAATTTTCGAGAAGCATCTCGACAAGCTAACCTTTCGTTTTTTGCAACTGGTTATTAAAAAGGAACGTGCCTTTCATCTTGAAGATATTACAGGTTCGTTTGTATCGCTTTATAAAAAACATCAGAATATCCTCATCACAAAACTAAAAACCGCTTCACCTATCGACGGTGAAACCAGGACGAAAATTCTGGCACTTTTAACCGAAGCTACACATAAAAATATCGAGTTGATCGAAGAGATTGACGAAAAACTTATCGGCGGATTTGTGCTGACCCTTGATGATCGCCAGTACGACGCCAGTCTGAGTAAAAAAATCAGCACACTGAGCAAATCGTTCGATAAAAATCTCTATATCAAAGGCTATTAATTTTAGAAGAGCATTTAAAAAAAGGAAATATTAAAAGATATGTCACAAATCAAACCCGCCGAAGTATCGGAAATTTTACGTCAGGAACTTGCAGGATTTAAAACTGCCAGCGAACTCGAAGAAACAGGCACGGTGCTGCAGATCGGCGACGGCATCGCCAGGATTTATGGCCTGACCAACGTTGAAGCAGGCGAATTGGTCGAATTTGAAAAAGGAGACCTCCGGGGAATCGTTCTCAACCTCGAGCAAGACAATGTCGGGATTGTGCTTTTAGGCGAAATTCATGATGTTAAAGAAGGCGATACGGTGAAACGTACCCGCAAAATTGCATCCATCCAGGTAGGTCGTGGATTATTGGGCAGGGTTATCAACACCCTTGGCCAGCCCATCGACGGCAAGGGCGAAATCCAGGGTCAGACCTGGGAAATGCCACTCGAGCGTAAAGCCCCGGGAGTTATTTTCAGGCAGCCTGTAAATGAACCGCTGCAAACCGGTATCAAAGCCATCGACGCGATGATCCCAATCGGCCGCGGACAGCGTGAATTAATCATCGGCGACCGCCAGACCGGCAAGACCGCCATCGCCATCGACACCATCATCAACCAGAAAGAATTTTACGACCAGGGTAAACCGGTGTTTTGTATTTATGTAGCTTCCGGCCAAAAAGGCTCAACAGTTGCCAACATCGTTAAAACCCTCGAAGATAAAGGCGCTTTGCCTTACACCGTCATTGTTTCGGCCACAGCTTCCGACCCAGCTGCCATGCAGTTTTATGCGCCATTTGCCGGCGCTGCCATTGGCGAGTTTTTGCGTGATACCGGAAATGCTGCACTCGTAATTTTTGACGACCTTTCGAAACAGGCCGTTGCTTACCGCGAAGTGTCATTGCTTCTACGCCGCCCGCCAGGACGTGAAGCTTATCCCGGCGACGTTTTCTATCTTCACTCAAGATTATTGGAACGTGCGGCAAAAATCATCAACTCTGATGAAATTGCAAAAAAAATGAACGACCTGCCCGAAAGTCTGAGACCTATCGTAAAAGGCGGAGGTTCGTTAACAGCGCTTCCGATTATCGAAACTCAGGCCGGTGACGTTTCCGCCTATATTCCAACCAACGTAATTTCGATTACCGATGGTCAGATTTTCCTCGAATCAAATCTTTTCAACTCAGGTATCCGTCCTGCTATCAATGTGGGAATTTCGGTGTCGAGGGTTGGAGGAAATGCCCAGATCAAATCGATGAAAAAAGTGGCTGGTACCCTTAAACTCGACCAGGCTCAGTTCCGCGAACTGGAAGCTTTCTCGAAATTTGGCTCCGACCTTGATGCTGCAACGATGGCCGTTCTTGATAAAGGCCGCCGTAATGTCGAAATCCTCAAACAAGCGCAGTATTCGCCGATGAAAGTTGAAGAGCAGGTTGCCATTATTTTCTGTGGATCGAGAGGTTTGCTGAAAAAAGTCCCTGTAAACAGTATTAAAGATTTTGAATCTGAATATCTGCATTATCTCGAATTGAGCCATCCAAACGTACTGAAAAACCTCAAGGAAGGAAAACTTTTGGATGAAGATATTAAAGTTATGGAAAAAGCAGCCAGCGATATTGGCAGGAAATACGAAAAGAAATAACGGGCTAAATCACAAAATTCAAATCACAAAACACAAAGGGCAGAGCGCTCTGCGCTA
>CAYOWJ010000097.1:2914-12195 GCA_964407625.1 uncultured Lentimicrobiaceae bacterium | reverse complement strand
CTTTATCTCGATACCATAAAAACAGCATATCCGGATGTTTTTCTTCTTTTGTCGAGGAAAAACCTGGCCGACTTTGCCGGCATCTCCACCGAAAGTGCCGTAAAACTGCTTAAATCCTTTGAACAGGAAGCCATCATCAATCTTCACGACAAGGATATTGTTATTGTTGATAAAAACAGGCTGGAAAAAATCAGTAAAAACGGGTAGGTCTAACTTCGCCTTATCATTGTGAGGATTTGAAATCCGGGTAATTTCAAAAATGATTTCATCGTCGTGCTGTTTGCAAAACCACCTGGGCTGAGTGTTTTGAGAAATCCAACCAGTGATTCTTTTTACTCCTCATTCTCCACAGCCAGGCCTCCGCCTGAAGTTTCGCGGTACAGGCTGGGAAGGTCTTTTCCGGTTTGTTTCATGGTTAAAACCACTTTATCAAACGAAACCTGATGCCGGCCATCGGATAAAATGGCGAAATTATTGGCATCGAGTGCGCGGGCTGCGGCAAAGGCATTTCGTTCGATGCAGGGAATTTGTACAAGTCCGGCGATTGGGTCGCAGGTCAGGCCAAGGTGATGTTCAAGACCCATTTCAGCGGCATATTCGATTTGAGCAGGTGTACCGCCAAAAAGCTGGGTTGCGGCGGCGGCGGCCATTGCACAGGCCGTTCCTATTTCGCCCTGACAGCCAACCTCGGCACCCGAAATGGAGGCGTTTTCCTTTACCAGATTGCCAATCAGGCCGGCCGTTGCCAAAGCCCGTTGAATTTTAATTTCGGAAAAGCCAAAACTTTTCTGGTAAAGATATAGCACAGCAGGCAATACGCCGCATGAACCACAGGTTGGTGCAGTCACCACTTTTCCGCCGGCAGCGTTTTCTTCGGCAACAGCCAAAGCATAAGCAAAAACCTGGCTCCTGTGCCTGAGCGAATCTTTTAAACCACCAGCTTTTACAAGGTACGACGACGCTTTTCGCGGAAGCTGAATAGAACCTGGAAGCACGCCCTCATTTTCGAGGCCGCGTTTTAATGCCTCAGTCATCACTTTCCACACCTCGGTGAGGTGTGGCCATAAATCAGGACTGTCGTATTCGGCAACATATTCCCAGAACTGACGGCCATTGGCGTTGCACCACTCAAGTATTTCTTTCATCCGGGTATGCGGATAAACGGTGTTCTCTGAGCGCTCCGGGTTTTCATCGTCAATAATGTCGCCGCCACCAACACTGTAAGCTGTCCAATTGCCCAAAAATTTACCGGAATTATCGAAAGCTTCAAATTTTAATGCGTTGGGATGAAGTTCCAAAACTGTTTCAGGCTCAAAAAAAATTTCGGATCGAACAGGTTTTAATTCTTCGGCAATTGCAACATCGGTAAGATGGCCTTTCCCGGTAGCAGCAAGGCTTCCGTAAAGATAAACCCTATAATTTGCTGCCGCCGGAAAACGTTGCTTAAAAATTCCGGCAGCTTTTCGGGGACCCATCGTGTGGCTGCTCGAGGGGCCATACCCGATTTTATAAATTTTTGAAACGCTGTCCATGACGATTAATCGCCGAAGCTGATACCAATGCCGCGGGCAGTATTCATCAAAGCTGTTTTATCATCAACAAGATTTGGCTCCCGAATGGCCTCCTGAAGCGAAACTGAAGTAATTTGTGGATGGCGATATGAAACCATACGGCCAAATTCTTTATCTAAAACCATTTCGAAAGCTTTAACACCAAATTGTGTAGCCAAAACCCGGTCGTAGGCAATTGGCACTCCACCACGCTGAAGGTGGCCTAAAACAGTGGTTCGGATACTATGTTCGCAACCTGCTTCTTTGAGTTGATGCATCAAAACATTTCCTACACCGCCAAGCCTGCGGTTTTCATTTCCAATTTCAACTTCGCTCAGGATCGAAAAATCTTTTCCTATAGCGCGGGCGCCCTCCGAAATGACAATAATCACAAAACCGCGGTCACGGTCGAAGCGTTTATTTACCTTTTCGAGCACTTTGTTTACATCGTAAGGAAACTCCGGAAGGAGACAAAGTTCGGAACCACCGGCTACGGCCGCGTTTAAAGCAATCCATCCGGCATAGCGTCCCATTACTTCGAGGATTAGCACCCTGTTGTGGCTGGCTGCTGTTGTTACAAGTTTATCAACGGCTTCGGTTGCAATCTGAACTGCGGTCTGAAATCCGAAAGTGGAATCGGTGGCTGTGAGGTCGTTATCAATGGTTTTTGGAACACCGATGATGTTACAGCCTTTTTCGTACAGTTTTTGGGAGATACGTTGTGAACCGTCGCCGCCAATGTTAATTACAGCCTCGATACCGAGGTATTGCATTTTACGAAGCATCTCATCTGAACGGTCAACTGATGACCAGCTTCCATCGTTATTTTTGATAGGCCATGCAAAAGGGCCGCCTTTATTTGTTGTCTGAAGTATTGTACCGCCGCGGTAATGAATCCCGGAAACGGCTTTTTCGTCGAGAATTACAATTTCGGTAGGTTCGCGGAGAATCCCATTAAAGGCTTCGATGCTTCCAACAATTTCCCATTCTTTGTGATGAGCAGCACGTTTCACAATCGCCCTGATTACGGCGTTTAGGCCGGGGCAATCGCCTCCTCCTGTTACGATCAAACATCTTTTCATAAATTAAAATTTTGTTTCATTTTCGGCCGCAAAAATAGGCATTTTAAGAAACCCTGAAATTAATTCTATCCGAATTTGCTATCCAATGATTAATCCATCAATGGATGAAACATCCGGAAATCTCACTTCTTAGCAATTTATACTGTTTTTTAATTAACAATACATCATTTTTGATGGATCAAATTTTGTAAGTTTGCGCCCTTGTTTTTTGATAGCTTGTTTGTTCTTTTTGGGAAGATTATCCAAATAATGATTGAAAAATCCGATTGAAAAATAAATTTCACCGTTGTAATAATCATTTAGAAAAGTAATAAAATGAAAAAGGAAATTCAGGGAGGTGCGCCGGCAGGTGCCGTTTATGGCTTAGGAGTCGTTGGTGCAGCAATTTATTTTGTTTCCCACGCCACAAGTTTTTGGGTTGGTTTGCTTGGCATTTTTAAGGCGATGGTCTGGCCGGCATTTTTGGTGTATGACGCATTCAAACATTTTGCGATTTAATAAAAAAGGAACAAATCATTTTGTAGGTGTCACCCCAACGATTTTTGAGGAATAATGCGGGGAAGCAGAAAACTAATAAGCAATATTTTACTATTAAAAACTATAATTTATGAACTTTAAAATCGGGATACGGCACGAGGACAAATATTTAATGGAGCGCCGGGTGGCCATACCTCCAGTTGATGTAAAGAAACTTATCGATCACGGAATTCAGGTTTATGTCGAAAATTCGCCAAAAAGGGTTTTCACCGAAAACGAATTCAGAGATGCCGGTGCAATAATCACCGATAGCCTGACCGGATGTCCTGTGATTTTTGGCGTTAAGGAAATGCCAAATACTTTTTTTGAAGAAGGCAAAACCTACGTTTTCTTTTCGCACGTTATCAAAGGCCAACCCTACAATATGCCCATGCTGCGGCAGATGATGGCTAAAAAATGCAACCTGATCGATTACGAAAAAATTGCTGACAACAAGGGCCGAAGACTCATCTTTTTTGGCAGGTTTGCCGGTCTGGCCGGGATGATCAATTCGTTTTGGTCGCTGGGACAGCGGATGAAAGAGTTAGGTCTCGAAAGTCCGTTTTATAACCTGCGGCAGGCTCACAAATATCATTCGCTTGCCGAAGTCGAAAAAGAACTCATCGAAATCGGTGAATTTATCATGAATATCGGCCTTCCCGACGAGCTCGCACCTTTCACCATTGGTTTTACAGGCTATGGCAACGTTAGTAAAGGCGCGCAGCATATCGCTGATTTGCTTCCAACACTGGAAATTTCGCCCGAAAAGTTGCTGGTTTTAAAAGAATCAGGCAATTATTCCAATAAGGTGGTTTACAAAATTGTGTTTAAAGAAGAAGACCTCTCTGAACCAATTGATGCAACGCAGCAATTTGAACTTCAGGATTATTACAAACATCCCGAAAAGTACAAAAATCAATTCGAAAAATTCCCGCCACATCTCACCATCCTGATGAATTGCATGTATTGGGACATCAAATATCCCCGCATCCTGACCAAAGATTACATCGCTGAACTTTATAAAAATGGAGAGCCAAAGCTCAAAGTTATCGGCGATGTTACCTGCGACCCCGATGGCTCGGTCGAATTTTTACATCATGGGACAAACATCGAGGATCCGGTTTTTGTTTACGACCCGGAACTACGCAAACCCACCATGGGTTTTAAAGGCCACGGAATTTTGATGATGGCCGTTGATATTTTACCGAGTGAATTGCCGCGTGAATCGTCGCTGGGCTTTGGCGAAGCCTTAATTGAGTTTGTGCCGGCCATAGCAAAGGCTGATTATTCGAAGCCTTTCGAAAGCATTGAGCTGCCAGCCGAAATCAAACGCGCGATGATACTTCACAATGGTGAGCTAACGCCCGATTTTAAATACATTGCTGAGTTTTTAAAATAGTGACCTACCAGGTTTTTCCCAAAGGGATGCCAGTGGCAAAAAACCTGTGAGGTCTTAACCTAAGATTTTAGGCAATTTTGAAGAATATAATTTTGCCAAACAGATTAAAAATGAAGAAAATTTTAGTAATAGGTGCCGGATTATCGGCCTCAACCCTGATAAAATATTTGCTGGATAATTCCACTCAGTTTGATTGGAAAATTACCATCGGCGATCTCGATCCCGACCTGGCACAGCGCAAGGTTGACGGGCATCCCAACGGCTCATCAATCTTGTTCGATGCTTTCGATAAAAATCAATGCTGGGAGGAAATTGGTAAAGCCGACCTGGTAATTTCGCTCCTGCCTGCCAGCATGCATTATCTGATCGCTGAAGATTGCGTAAAGCAGGGAAAGCACATGGTTACAGCTTCTTACGTCTCAAAAGAAATAAAAAATCTTGACGAGGAAGCCCGCAAAGCAGGAGTTATTTTATTGAACGAAATCGGCGTTGATCCCGGCATCGACCACATGTCGGCCATGCGGGTGATTGACGAAATAAAAGGTTTTGGCGGAAAACTCACGGCCTTCAGATCGTTTACCGGCGGCCTTGTTGCACCAAAGCACGACAACAATCCGTGGAATTATAAATTTACCTGGGCACCACGAAATGTGGTTCTTGCCGGTCAGGGAACGGCGCAGATCATCATCAACGGCATGTACAAATACATTCCGTACCACAAGCTTTTCAGCCGCACCCAGCGCATCAACGTGCTCGATTACGGCGAATTTGAGGCTTATCTCAACCGCGATTCGTTAAAATACCGCTCCATTTATGGCCTCGACGACATCCCCACCATGGTTCGTGGAACGTTGCGCCGTCCCGGCTACTCAAAAACCTGGAATGTGTTGGTGCAATTAGGTGCCACCGATGACACCTACACTTTGGAAGATTCCGAAAACATGAGCTATCGCGATTTTATCGAGACATTTTTACGCTTTCAGCCAAAAAAAACAGTCGAGCAAAATCTTGCTGCTTACGCCGGAATTGATGAAGATTCGGCAGCCATGTACCGTTTAAGATGGCTTGGCTTATTCGATCCCAAAAAGAAAATTGAGCTTAAAAATGCAACTCCGGCGCAGATTCTTCAAAAGCTTCTGGAAGAAAAATGGAAGTTTGAAACCGACGACCGCGACATGATTGTAATGCAGCACCAGTTTGGTTTTGAAGAAAACGGCGTTAAAGAAAAAATCCTCTCCTCCATGGTTGTCGAAGGCGACGACCCCGTGCATACAGCCATGTCGAAAACTGTTGGACTTCCGGCTGCAATTGCCACAAAACTTATTCTTACTGGCGAAATAAAGCTTACAGGTGTTCAAATCCCTACAGTTAAAGAGATTTACATGCCGGTGCTTGATGAACTCGAAAATTATGGAATTAAATTTATCGAAGAAAAAATAGAAACCGAAGATTTTCTGAATTACTAATTTAAACATCATTAGAAATGAAAAAAGTATTGATTCTAGGAGCAGGGATGGTCGTAAAACCGATCGTTAATTACCTTTTGGATCACGGTTACGGCGTAACTGTTGCCACCCGCACCAAATCAAAAGCTGATGCCATGATTGCCGGACATAAAAACGGCGTAGCATTGGCATGGACTGTCGAAGATGAGACAACCCTCGACAAACTGGTTAAAGATCACGACCTCACCGTTAGTTTGCTGCCATACGCGCACCACGTGATGGTGGCAAAAAAGTGCATCGAACACCGGAAAAACATGGTAACAACTTCGTATGTGAAGCCAGCCATGCAAGCTTTGGATGCCGAAGCTAAAAAAGCTGACATCATTATTCTGAACGAACTTGGCCTTGACCCGGGAATCGACCACATGTCGGCCATGCGTATTATCGACAACGTTCATAATCGTGGCGGACAGATCGAGGAATTTTACTCGCTTTGCGGCGCATTGCCAGCCCCCGAAGCCTGCACAAACCCGTTTAACTACAAATTTTCGTGGAGCCCAAAAGGCGTGGTAATGGCCGGCAACAACGACGGACAATTCATGAAGCAGGGAAAAGTTACCTCCCTTGAAACCATCGATTTGTTCAAAAATCCGTTTGCTGTCGAATTTCCCAAAGTTGGCCTGCTCGAAGTTTATCCAAACCGGGATTCTTTGCCCTACATCGAACTCTACAACATTCCCGAAACTAAAACCATGTTCCGTGGTACTTTCAGGTATAAAGGCTGGTGCGAAACCCTCGATGCCATGAAGCGCCTGAAACTGATCTCGAACGATAAATATGATTTCACAGGCAAAACCTATGCTGATTTTATCGCGATGATGATCGGCGTATCCGATTCATCAGGTATCAGGGAAAAAGCTGCTGCTTTCCTTGGAATTCCTGCAACAAGTTATGCTCTGGATTCGATCGAATGGCTCGGCCTTTTCGATAATAAACCAATGAACCGCACCGAAGACACGCCTTTTGAGATTACCTCAGACATGATGATCGCCAAAATGGTTCTGGGTAACGAAGAACGCGACATGGTGGTGATGCAGCATACTTTCCTGGCAAGATATCCTGACGGAACCAAAGAAGTAATCAAATCGCGCATGCTCGATTTTGGAACGCTGGCCACCGACACTGCCATTGCCCGCACCGTGGCTTTGCCTGCCGCTGTTGGTGTTGAGATGATCCTCGAAGGAAAAATCCATGCCCGTGGCGTTCATATCCCGGTTGTTCCCGAAGTTTACGATCCGATTTTAAACCGCCTCGAAGACATGAATATCCGCATGATCGAAGAGTACGGCCTTCCCGAAAGTGAAATGATAAAATAGGTTGAAATGACCTTTGTGTTCAAATAAAAAACCTTCCTTGAGAAATTTCAGGGAAGGTTTTTTCTGATCGGATGGTAATTTTATCTGAAATACACACACATACTACTTATCCCAGATAATTTTTACATTATATTTTGGAAAGTTTTTGTCTTTAGTAACAACAGCAAATTCTTCAGTTAATCCTTGTGAAATGATTATTCGATCAAATGGATCGCGGTGGTGAAATTCTAAAGTCAATAGTTTTTTAAGGTGTTCAAATGTTATTGGAAGCAACTCTATTTCATTATGCCTCATTATTTTTGAAATCTCATCAAATCCACCATTCAAAGCAAGTTTTCCCAACGAAAGTTTAATTGCTATCTCCCAAATTGATGCAATACTTACAAAACATTTTGTTTCAATATTACTAATGAGTTTTACAGATTTATCCGGCAATTGGGTATCCCCATTTATAAACCATATCAGGGCATGAGTGTCGAGCAGTAAATCCATTACATGTATTCTTTAAAATCTTCTAATGGAGCATCGAAGTCATCGTGCATCGTAATCAGTCCTTTTGCACAACCAAATTTTCTTTCCCTGATTTTGTTCTTCCTTTGTTTCGTCTTTAAAAACTCCACAAAATCATCAACTTCTTTAATCATCGAAGGAGGCAAGGCGTTTATCTTTGAATATAACATTGTTGTTGCCATAATTTTTTTTGCAAAATTAAGAAAACACACAATCATGTTAATTTTATTTTTTCAATTTTCGCTAAACCCTTTTTCATATCTGCCTGATGCCGTCCCAAAATGTCTCATGTGCAAAAAAAAATGTCACCTGACACATTCCCAAATGTCACTTGTAACATTTTTATTATCACCAGTTGTATTATTTTGTCAAAGGATTAGAGGCATCCAGCACCCAGTAGTTATATCCACCTTCGAGAATTTTAACATCAGGATAATTAAGTAAAACCTTAAAAGCATAATACCCAACCGCAGCCAGAATGTTTGAATTGCAATACAATATCACCTCTTTTTCAGGATTTACTCCATATTTTTTGGCAATGGCATCGATCTCTTCTTTTGTTTTGTAGGAGCCGTCTGCATTCAGGAAATCCTTGTAGAAAATACCAATTGCATTGGGCAGATGTCCTTTACTTTTTTTATCAACATCAACTCCCTGAAATTCCTCAACTTTTCTGTTATCAACAAGAATGTAGGAGGATTGATCTGTTTTTGCCTTAAAATCAGCAATACTGATCATGTAGCCTGATTTTGGTTTGGCGTTAAAAGTGGCAGGTGTAATTTTGGAGGTGGCTGAGGTCAGTGGAATACGAACCTTTTCCCATTCGGCCATATTTTTGGTCAGGATTTTTACATCCTCAGCTCCAAGGTAATCAAGTACAAAATGAATCGTTGACGTATATTTATTCGATCCATCATCATACAAAATAATCTGCGAAGTTTCGCTTATCCCTTTCGATCCAAAAAAAGCTGCCAGTTCATCTGCCGATTTGAAAATCCCATCAGGTTTTCCATTGAATAATTCCTGTGGAAAAATATTAATGGCTCCTTTAACATGAGACGCTGTATAGTTTGCAGCTCTATCGCAATCGATAATTACTGCCTTTGGATCAGCTTTGCAAATGTCGATAAATTCCTTAGCAGTAATTAATGTTGCCTGAGCCTGCACTGCAAACAAAAACAAGCTTAAATAAATGATAATTCGTTTCATTGTTGATGTATTTTATGTTTCTTATTTAATTTTAACCTGGAGTTGTACGAGGAGACAATCGTTGGCTTTCTCGGCAGCGGCTGTTTCTTCGGCTTTATAGAGGTAGTTAACCTGAATACGTGTCCAGTCGTTTAAAAAGTAATTTAATCCAAAAGTCATGATATTTTGGATGTCACCACTTTCGTCTTCTGCCA
>CAYOWJ010000097.1:0-2814 GCA_964407625.1 uncultured Lentimicrobiaceae bacterium | reverse complement strand
TCTTCGGTAGCTGTTTCATCGTTAGGTTTTTGTTTTCCGTAAAGATAACTTACCCCAAGGCTTAAGCCTTTTACCGGTGAAAGAACAACGCGCCCTGAGTAATTTTTACCCTGATTATTGTCAATTACTCCTAAACCGGTACCGTTTGTAATTGCAAAACTGTATTTGATAAGGTTAAAAGTCTCCATTCCAAAAACTGTCAGCGAATCCGATGCTCCTAAAGCCATAATACCGATATCACGGTTTGGTGCTGTAAGTTCATCAACAAACATCGAACGGTTTATGGTATGAAGTCCGTTACAGGGAGTGTTCAACTCCAGGCTGATTGGCACCTTAAACGATCCCATCGAAAATTTTGCCCAGGGGCCTAACCTTTTGTAAGTGATAAAAGCATCTAAAAGAAAAGGATTTCCTGTGAAAAATGAACTTGCCTCAACAAGAACGTAATAATCAATATCGTAAGGAATACTGCCTGTAACGCCAATTCTTGCCCTGTTAAATACAAAGCTGTTGGTGTTTAAAGATTCGCCAGCCAGATTTTTCCCGTTAAAATTATAATTGAATTGGGGCTGAATGTAACCAATTACCTTGGCGCCATCACCTGATGATGATTCGAGGCAACCTTGTGAAAATGAATTTACGCTGAAAATCGTAAACAAAAAGAAAAATAGTATCGTTAGTTTTTTCATAATATTTTGATGATTAGTTTGATAAAAAGAAATCAGGCTGGAGATACCGGATATCCACAGCCTGATTTAAAAATGATTTTATTACTTTCCGGTTACAAATGGAAATCCGGCAGCTTGTTTGAAAACTGTTTTCTGAGCAGCCAAAAGATCATCATAAACCAAAGCATTGCCACCGAATTTAATGCTTTTGGTATTATATCCCAGCACATTCAGCCATGTTGTAACAAACGAAGAAGTCATTCCTGTGTAGCAATAGAGTAAGGTTTCTTTTGAAGGATCAATACCTTTGATTTCAGCATTTACCAAAGTTATTGGGCTAATTCTTACAGCGCCGTTATAATGTCCAAATCCCAGGTAATCGGCTTCCGGCCAGTAGTTAACTAACGAATAATTTGCAGGATTGCCTAAAACTGTGCCTGCATCAACAGGAGCAAAACCAGCAGCTAAAACTGCAGTAATTCTTTCTTTAAGGATAGTAGCGCCATCAGAGCTGGCTGACGAAAATGTAGGATAAGTAAAAACTCCGGGAGTTGGAGAAGCCGTTGTAACCCAGTTTGCATTTCCCATTGCCTGATTTCCATTAGCAATGGCAGTAGTCCATAGGCCTGAAAACTGGCTGTTCCATCCGGCCATGCCGAATTTTAAAACTTTTGCAGTACTAAAACCCGAAAGGCGAAGCGACATACAGGCAACACCTGCAGTCTGTCCTGTTGCACATACAACAAGAATTGGTTTGTCTGTCATGTTTGTTGTGCCATCAATAATATCTGCCAACGGAACATTTACTGCATCCTTAATATGTCCGGTTGCAAAATCAGCAGCCGAACGGATGTCGACAACATACATTGTTGGAATCGAATAACCTGCTGCCGAATCAACGATACCTCCAAGACGGGTCAATTTTGCATCTGCAGTCCAGGCATCGAGTAATTTTGGAAGATCAAGATCATTGTCAACCAAATAGGACTGTAAAGTTGTAAAACTTTCGGTTGTTACATCATCGTCAGTCTTTTTACAGCTCGAAAAGAATAAAGCTGGCACAATAGCCAGAATCAGAAAATACTTCAGAAATTTGTTCATAAAAAAAGTTTTTAAAAAAAAAGTTAATTTGAAATTTGTTTATAAATGTTAAAAACTGCCTTAGTTTTCATGTCACAAAAGTATTGTTAACCAATTAACATGTCCTGAATTGGGCTTCAAGTTTGCTGGTTAATTTGGTGACATTCACAAAGTCAAAAACTGATCTATGTCATTTTTTTTTATGATATCAAGGTTAATTGCTAAATTTGCAGCAAATACAAATTCAATTTTATGGTCAACACTTCCGGCGGAAATTCATGTTTCATCGAAACCACTCATAATTCCTGTTTCGATCTGCTTACCGAAGATGAAAAACAGATGGTCGAATCCCATCGATTGGTTGTCAATTTTAAGAAGGGTGAAATAATCGGAAAACAAGGATCATTTGCTTCTCACATCATTTTTTTAGACAAAGGACTAGTAAAAGTTTATCTCGAAGGAAACCCAAAGGATTTGATTTTGAAAATTGTGCCATCCAACCACCTGATTGGCCTTCCATCAATTTATGATGGTAATAATCGTTTTATCTATTCTGTTGCCACCTATTCCGATTCGTCGGTGAGTTTGATCGACATTAGTTTATTTAAACAACTTTTGGGGATGAATTCACAGTTTGCGCTTAAAATTATCAACATTCTCAACGAGGATACTGCCTTGATTTATGGAAGGTTTTTTTGCCTGACCATGAAACAATCCCACGGAAGAGTTGCCGACATTTTGCTTTGTCTGGCAAAGCGGGTTTATAAAAAAGACAGTTTTAACCTTGCAATTTCGAGAGGTGATATGGCCGATTTGACCGGATTATCGAGCGAAAGCGTGATCAGGATATTGAAGGAATTTAAAGATAATGGCCTGATCAGCGTAGCAGGCAAAGATTTTACAATATTAGATACGGCCCGTCTGGAAAAGATTAGTCAGCTTGGATAATGCCTTGGTTTTGGGATTAATTTTCCACTTACCCTGTCATCAGTTTTACCTCAAAACATTCCGTTTGTAAAGTTCATATTTTACCTCCTCAAAATTCATGGGCTTGGCAACGATGGTT
>CAYOWJ010000096.1:0-12213 GCA_964407625.1 uncultured Lentimicrobiaceae bacterium | reverse complement strand
AAAATGAAAAGACAAATTTTTACCTTCCTTGCATTTGCGGTTGTTTTTTTGCTGGGATTTACCCCAAAAGAACCCGAATTTAAAGTTGAATTTGAAAAATACACCCTCCCAAACGGCCTCGATGTAATTTTACATCTCGATAAATCGGACCCGATTGTGGCGCTGGCTGTAAATTATCACGTAGGCTCAAACCGTGAAGTGGAGGGGCGCACAGGTTTTGCCCACCTTTTTGAGCACATGATGTTTCAACGCTCCGAAAATGTTGGCGAAGACCAGTTTTTCAAACTGATCCAGAGCGCGGGCGGCACGCTTAATGGCGGCACAGGCAACGACGCAACCACCTATTATGAAGTGGTTCCCAAAAACGCACTCGAAAAAATACTCTGGATGGAGTCCGACAGAATGGGTTACATGATCAACACCGTAACCCAAAAAGCTTTTAACATCCAGCAAAATGTGGTGCAAAACGAAAAACGCCAAAATGTCGATAACAGGCCTTATGGTCAGACCAGTTGGGTGATTGCCAAAAATCTTTATCCAAAAGGCCATCCTTATAGCTGGACAGTTATTGGTGAGATGGAAGATTTAAAAAACGCCACTGTTGAAGATGTTAAAAAGTTTCATAGCCAGTATTATTTGCCTAACAACGCCACCCTCGTTCTGGCCGGCGATTTTGATATTGCCGAAGCCAAAAAGCTCATCGAAAAATATTTCGGCGAAATTCCAATGGGCAACCCGGTTACCGACCCTGAGCCAAAACCGGTAACCCTCGAAAAAACCATCAAAGTTTATCACGAAGATAACCTGGCAAAAGCCTCGCAACTTCGCATGATCTGGCCTACTATCGAAGATTACACCGACGATTCGTATCCGCTTTCATATTTGGGCGAGTTATTGTCGCGTGGTAAAAAAGCACCTTTGTACAAAGTCCTCGAAAAAGAAAAAAAATTGTCATCAAGCCAGAATGCCTACAATGGAAGCCAGGAAATAGCCGGCGAATTTTCGATTATGGTAACTGCCAACGAAGGCGTTAGCCTGAAGGACGTTGAAGCCGGAGTTTTTGATGCCTTTAAAATGTTTGAAGACGAAAGTTTTACCGATGCCGACGTTGAGCGCATCAAAGCCAGCCTTGAGACTGATTTTTACAACAGCATCAGCAGCATCCTCAGCAAATCGTTCCAGTTTGCATCCTACAACGAAGACATGGGTGATCCGGGATATTTTACCACAAATATCAAAAGGCTGAAAGCCGTTACCAAAGCCGATATCCTGAGGGTTTACAACAAATACATCAAAGACAAACCCTATCTGGCTACCAGTTTTGTCCCCAAAGGCATGGTTGGTTTTGTAGCCGAAGGTTCTGTTAAAGCTGCTGTTGTTGAAGAAAACATTTTAAACGCCACCGAAGTAAAAATCGACGAAACCGCGGAAGAGCAAATTGTTAAAACTCCCACTAAAATTGATCGCTCCATTCAACCAACCGATGGCCCTGACCCGCTTTTGTCGCTTCCGGTGGTTTGGGATACAAAATTAACGAATGGGATGAAAGTTTTTGGTATCGAACAAAGTGAGCTGCCGCTGGTGCAGTTCAATATAAAAATCAAAGGCGGACATTATCTGGATGCCCCCGAAAAAGCCGGTGTGGCCAGCATGGTCGCCGACCTGATGATGCAGGGCACCAAAAACAAAACACCGCTTGAGCTGGAAGAAGAAATCGAAAACCTGGGTGCCAGAATTTATGTTTCGGCTTCAAACAACGACATCACCCTCACCGTAAATACCCTTGCACGAAACTATGATAAGGCGCTCGCCCTGGTCGAAGAAATCCTGCTCGAACCCCGCTGGGATGCTGAGGAATTTGATCTTGCAAAAACCAAACTGCTCAACGGGCTTAAACGTAACAAAGCCAACCCCACCAACCTTGTCCGTGATGAGTTTAATAAATTGATTTATGGAGAAAGCCACGTTTTTGCTTACGACAGGCGCGGAACCGAGGAGACTGTCGAAAAAATCACACTCGACGACCTCAAGGCATTTTATGCATCTAAATTCTCCCCTTCATTAGCAGCTTTCAATATTTCAGGTGATATTGCCCAGGAAAAAGTTGAGAAATCGCTAAAATCGCTCAACAAAAAATGGCAGCCCAAAGAGGTTGTTTTCCCGCAATACGCCTTGCCCGCCGAGGTTGATGCATCAAAAATCTATTTTATTGATGTACCGGGCGCCAAGCAATCGGTTATCAACATTGGCAATCTTAGCCTTGCCCGCACTGATGCTGATTATTATCCGGCACAGGTGATGAATTACAAACTGGGCGGCTCCTTTAACGGCCTGGTGAATTTGGTTCTCCGCGAAGAAAAAGGCTATACTTATGGCGCCAGAACAGGGTTTTCGGGTACCGATATTCCCGGCTCGTTTTCAGCAACAACAAGCGTTCGCTCAACCGCAACCCAGGAATCAGTGCAGATTTTTATAGATTTAATGACCAAATACCGCGATGGGATTTCGGATGAAGATTTGCAGTTTACAAAAGATGCCATGATAAAATCCAATGCGCTCAAATTTGAAACTTTAGGCGCTCAGGTCGGGATGCTCGAAGAAATCAGCATGTACAATCTCCCGAAGGATTATGTAAAAACACTGGAAGAAGTTGTAAATAAAATGGATCTTGTCAAGCATAAGGCGCTGGCTCAAAAATACATCAATCCTTTAAAAATGTACTATGTAATTGCCGGCGATGCTGCATCACAGCTTGATCCGCTTTCGGAAATAGGTTTTGGAAAGCCTGTTTTGGTTGAGAATTAGAAGACACCGATAACTTTTTTGATGAAAACCGGCTTCATTTTGTGGCCGGTTTTTCGTTTTTAAAACACCTTGCTACAAATCTGCCTGATATTTTCGGAAATGCCAATCGTAAAGTAATGGAGTGCAGGAACGCCGCGGGCTTTCAGCTCGAGCGACTGTTGGATGGTCCAGGCAGTGCCAATATCGAAGGCTTCCTGATCGGTTTTGCATTTTCGTAACTCACCGGCAAGTTCTTCGGGTATGTCGATATGAAAAACCAGTGGTAAAAGCCTCAGGTCGTTCATCCTGGTAATCGGTTTTAATCCCGGAACTATCGGAACCATGATGCCCATGTTGCGGCATTTATCAACAAAATCGTAATATTTCCGGTTGTCGTAAAACATCTGCGTAACAATATAATCGGCGCCGGCATCAACTTTTTCTTTAAGCGTTTTCAAATCAGCTTCCATGTTGGGGGCCTCAAAATGCTTTTCGGGATACCCGGCAACACCCACCGAAAAGTCGGTTGCAGTGGTGTTTTGCAATTCTTCGTCCTGATATTTGCCGTGGTTGAGGTTGATAATCTGCCTCACCAGATCAATGGCAAAAGAGTGGCCTTCAGGTTCAGGCGTAAAAAGCCGCTGTGTTTTGGGAGGATCTCCGCGAAGAATCAGTAAATTTTTGATCCCCAGAAAATGGAGGTCAATAAGCGCATATTCGGTTTCGGATTTGGTAAATCCACCGCAAATAAGGTGCGGAACAACTTCAAGACTGGGATAGCGATATTTAATTGCTGCCGAAATGGCCACCGTTCCCGGTCTTTTACGGATGGTTTTCTTCTGGAGCAAACCGCTGGGAAGCTTTTTGTAAACCACTTCCTGCTGATGATAGGTAATATTTACATTAATCGGATTAAACTCCATCAACGGATCAATGGCCGAATAAATGGCGTCGATATTCCCGCCTTTGAGCGGAGGTAAAAGCTCGAACGAGAAGAGCGTTTTGTCAGTACTTTTAAGTAAATCGATAATTTTCATTGGGAAAAATAATTTTTGAAGTGCAAAAATAACAATGAAACCGGTTATTTGTTGCTCACAGGAATTTTAACCCGTAAAGTGGTGCCTTTCATTTCCTCAGATTCCAGCTCGATAAAACCGTTCATTTCCTTGATAATGCCTGTCGAAATCGAAAGTCCGAGTCCGGTTCCTTTGCCCAGGGTTTTGGTTGTAAAAAACGGAAGGAAGATATTTGTTTTGATGTTTTCGGGAACACCAACGCCGTTGTCGCTCACTTCGATAAACACAAACCGGCCATCGGTGAAGCTTTTAACAAGCATTTTTTTGTCGAAATCAACAGTGGTTTTGCCGGATTTTTCGTCGATGGCATCTTTGGCGTTATTAAAAAAGTTAACCATAACCTGCTCGAATTTGTAGGGATTACCCTTGATTTCGGGAAGACTTTCGTCCAGATTAAAAACCACATCAATACGGCTGTTCGAAAACCGCGTCCGCGCAAGCGAAAAGGCGTTATTAATGTGTTTGTTCACATCAAAATCTTCGATAAATGAATCCTGCTGTCCACGTGAGAAATTGCTTATTTCGTTGATGATAAATTTGATGCGTTTGATGTCTTCGAAAATTTCCTTTACAGTTCCTGCAATGAAACTCATGTCAGGACTGGCTTCGGTGATTTCCATGCCCAGGCTCTCCGTAGCCAATGAAATACTCTGAAGCGGCTGCTTTATTTCGTGGGCAATTCCTGCCGCCAATTCTCCCAGCGACGTAAGGCTTGCCTGGTGGACGATAATCTGCTGTTGCTCGTTCTGTTTTTTCAGGGCTTCAGCAATTTTAATTTCCAATTGACGGTTAATTTTCTGCTTTAAGCGAAATCTTAAATACACCACAAAAATTGCCGCAAGTACAATCAAAACAACCAAACCAAGATAAATCTGCGAATTTTTAAGCTTCTGTATCGAAACACGTTGTTCGAGAATTTCCTTTTCCTTTTTTTCGACCTCATAAACAATCTGAAGATTACGGATCTGCATGCTTTTTTCGATGTTGAAAAGGCTGTCCTGCAACGACGATTCTAAAGTGAAGTACTCCAGCGATTTTTTGTAATCCCCGTTCACTTTGTACCATTCCGAGAGCATTTTATAAACGTCGTGAATAATTTTTTTGGAGTCGATTTCTCTGGCAATTTCAAGCGCTTTCAGGAGGTATTGGTGGCTTAGCCTGGAATTATTCATTTTGAGATAAGCATCAGCGAGGTTAATCATCGTGATGGCACAGCCTTGTTTATTATTCAGCGATTCGTACAACTGAAGCGCTTTTTGAGAATGCCGGACAGCCAGTTGATAATTACCAAGCGAGCGCTGAATGACGCCCAGATTTGAATAAATGATGGCAATATTCCCGACATCATTCATTTGTTCCTTAATTTTTAGAGCCTTGTCGAAAAACTCCAGTGCCTTGTCATACTCGTTAATTTCCATGCTCACGGCACCCAGATTAATCAGCGTGGTAGCCACAGAATTCGTGTCGCCAAGCTGCTCAGAAATATCGCGCGCGCTAATGTAATAATCAATGGCTTTGTCGTTTTCCCTCAGATTGTTGTAAATATTGCCGATGTTGCGCTTCGAAATAGCAATCCCTTTCAAATTGTTGTCTTCTTCGTTGATTTTCAACTGGCTGAGATGGTTTTTAAGGGCTTCCTGGTAATAGCCAAGATTATTATAAATCAGGCCAAGATTATTATAACAGGCGGCGATTTCCTGCCGGTTATTTATTTCCAGGTTTATTTTGAGTGCCTGTTTAAAAAAGTCAAGGCCTTGAACAAAGTCGCTTTGAACATAATAAGCCGAACCAATATTTTTTAAAGCGCTGGCAATTCTCAGATCATCTTCAATCTGATTGGCAAGTTCAAGGGCGGCTTTTCCGTAATCAACGGATTTTTGCGGTGAAACGCGCAGATACTTTTTTGAAAGAAGGATTAATACATCACATTTTTGGCCGTTGGATAACGTAACATTACTTTGAAGGATGTTTTCGAGGCTGTCGATTTGCGTATTGGCACCATACAGGCACAACTCAAACACCAGTAATAACAATGTAAATAGTCTTTTCATCCTTCTAAATTATGTTTACCAAAACAAAACAGGCGCCCTTTTTAAAAATTACAATTCCCTGATCGAACAAATGTACAATTCAAAGCAAGAAAAACCTTCATAATTTGAAAATTTGTTTAAATTTGTTGAATTAAACCTTAAAAAAATAGTGCAATATGGCAGGAGTTAACAAAGTGATTTTAATTGGAAATCTCGGGAAAGACCCGGATATCATGACTTTTGAAAATGGCGTAAAAAGAGCTACCTTTTCATTGGCTACCACCGAAAGTTACAAAGACAAAGAAGGAAAATGGGTTGATCAGACTGAATGGCACAACATTGTTTTGTGGAGATGGCTGGCCGAAAAGAATTTAATTAAGGGCGACACGATTTATATCGAAGGCAAACTTAAAACCCGCACCTGGGACGATAAAGAAGGCGGCAAACATTACATCACCGAAATTTATGGCGATAAAGTTATTAAACTCACCAAAAAAGAGCAAAATGGTAGTTATCAGCCTGCACCGGCACCACCTCCCGAAATTGCCGAATTTGAACCTGCCGCAGGCGATGGCCCAACTGATGACCTGCCATTTTAATATTTAGCGGTTTTTTTTGACGAATCGAAATTCCTCTGACGAAATATTGGAGGATGTTATACTTTTGCAAAAATTTAACGAGTTTCCGGAACTAACTTTACATACATTTTGGACGAAACTGATATTGATTCTGTTGCGGGGTTTGCATTTCTGATTACCGATGCATTAATGAAACCTTTTACACTTCCCATAATTATCGGTCTCCTGGCTGTGATTATTCTCCTGGCATGTTCGGCGGTTATTTCGGCTTCTGAAATTGCTTTTTTTTCTTTGTCACCTACCCAATTAAAAACCATCAAAGCAAAAAAAGGCTCAGCCAGCGAATTAATAATCAGCTTGTTGGAATCGCCAAAATACTTGTTGTCGACTATTCTCATCGCAAACAATTTTGCAAATGTATCCATTGTTATCCTCTCCACTTTTATCACAAACAGCCTATTCGAGCTCGGTCCAAATCCTGTTCTTGCCTTTATTATCCAGGTAATTGTAGTAACCTCACTGATTTTGATTCTGGGCGAAATTATGCCGAAAATCTATTCGGCATTTAACCCTGTAAAAGTTGCCACGATCATGGCGCGCTCAATAAATACGATGATTGTGATTTTTTATCCATTAAGCTGGTTTCTCGTAAACAGCACTGCTATTGTTGATAAAAGGCTGGTTAAAAAAGGCACGCAACTGTCGATGAGTGAATTATCGGAAGCCATCGAACTTACCTCGGATAAAAACACTCCCGACGATGAACGTAAAATCCTCCAGGGCATCGTAAAGTTTAGCGACACCGAAGCTAAAGAAATCATGAAATCGCGCATCGACATTACTGCTGTGGATATTTCGACAAGCTATCATCCATTGCTCAAAATCATTCTCGAAAACGGATATTCCCGGATTCCAGCCTATCAGGATGGTTTCGATAAAATTGCGGGCGTACTTTATGTTAAAGACCTACTCCCCCACCTCGACAAATCCGACGATTTTGACTGGCAAAGCTTGTTGCGGCCAGCTTTTTTTGTGCCTGAAAACAAGAAAATCAACGACCTTTTGGTTGAGTTTCAGAAACTAAAAATCCATTTGGCCATCGTGGTTGACGAATATGGTGGCACCTCTGGTATTGTTACCCTCGAAGACATTATCGAAGAAATTGTTGGCGAAATCAGTGATGAATTTGATACCGAAGAAGACGAAATCAACTTTACAAAAATCGACGATAACAATTATATTTTTGAGGGGAAAACCTTACTGAACGATTTTTGCAGGATTCTCGAAATTGATGATACCATTTTTGATGACGTAAAAGGTGATTCAGAAACACTTGCAGGCGTAATTCTTGAACTTGAAGGAAAAATTCCAAAGATTAACGAGCGCACTAAATTCCAGAATTTTGAGTTTAAAATAAAAAAAGTCAGCAACCGCAGAATCGAACAGATTCTCGTAAAAATCCTGAATAATTAGCGCCATGAGTCTTTTCAATTCATCAAAATCCTTCTTCCTTGTTTTGTTAACCGGCCTCTTTTTTTTCCTTGCCTCTTGCGGCAATGATGGATTTGTGCCAAAGCCGAGAGGGTATTTAAGAATTGATCTGCCCGAAAAAAATTACCGCACTTTCGATTCAACATTTCCTTATCGGTTCGAATACCCGGTTTATGCAAATATTGCTTTTGATAAATTTACGCAGGAAGAAGATTTTTGGATGAACCTTGACTTTACACGGTTTAAAGGGAAAATACACCTGAGTTATAAAGATCTGAAAAAGGCAAAGCTTTCAAAACTTACCGAAGATTCCAGGACGATGGTTTACAAACATGCGCCAAAAGCCACCGGAATCCGCGAATCGCTGATCGACCATTCCGACAGAAAGATTTTCGGAATGGCTTACTCCATCGAAGGCAGCGAAGCAGCCTCACCTTTCCAGTTTTATGTTACCGACAGCACCAATCATTTTTTACGCGGGGCATTGTACTTCGACGCTGTTCCCAACAATGATTCTTTACAGCCGGTCATCGATTTTCTTATCAACGACATCGATCGTTTAATTGCCACCCTCCACTGGAAAAACTGAGATTAGCCTTTTTAAGGGCTTTTTGCCAAACACATTACTCCAATTACACTTCTTTTCGTAACTGACGATAAACGGATTAAGCGAGTGCTATGCAATCAGCGATCATGGTTTTGTTTTCAAATATTTGTGATTTTACATGGTAATCAATTAATTACACCAATATCTCCAGATTTTCTTTGTCAAATAAATTTTCAAACATTGTTTTTTCATTATCCAAATAGAATAACTTTGCCCTTTATTTTCAATCCAGGTTATTTGGATTAAACAAAACTGTCACGTTTAAATCATTTAAATTAAATTTTGAGATGAAAATTAAGTACATCGACCTTGTTGAGCAAACATTTGAATTTCCGCAGCAGGAATTTGAGGTAATCGATAACGAACTTTACTTTCATAATATCCCGTTGATGGATATTATTAAACAGTACGGAACGCCTGTAAAACTGACCTATCTCCCTAAAATATCTGAGCAGATTCAAAAAGCAAGGCGCTATTTTAATGTTGCAATGGCCAAGGTTGATTACCAGGGCGACTACAAATATTGCTATTGTACGAAAAGCTCACATTTTTCATTTGTGCTCGAAGAAGCCTTAAAAAACAAGGTCAACCTCGAAACATCATCAGCTTTCGACATTCATATTATCGAAGAGCTTCATCGCCAGGGGTTGTTTGATAAAGATATTTACATCATCTCGAACGGCTTTAAACGCCAGCTTTATCTCGAAAACATCTGTAAGCTTATCAATGATGGTTTCGAAAACACCATCCCTATTCTCGACAACATGGACGAACTGACTTATTATGAAGAAAACATTGATAAGAAATTTAAGATCGGGATGAGGATCGCCTCGGAAGAGGAGCCGCTTTTTTCGTTTTATACTTCGCGCCTGGGGATCAGGTACAACGACATTGTGCCGTTTTATGTCGATCACATCAAGAAAAATCCCAACATCGAGCTTAAAATGCTTCACTTTTTTATCAACACGGGCATAAAAGACACCTCGTATTACTGGAACGAACTGAGCAAAAGTCTGAATGTTTACGTCGAACTGAAAAAGATTTGCCCTGAACTCGATTCGCTCAACATTGGCGGAGGTTTCCCGATAAAACGCTCGCTTGGTTTTGAGTTTGATTACGAATATATGGCCGAAGAAATTGTGGCCCAGATTAAAGCAACCTGCGAACAGCACAAGGTGCCTGAGCCTAATATTTTTACCGAATTCGGTTCATTTACCGTTGGCGAAAGCGGCGCCGTTTTATACTCGGTGCTCGACCAGAAACAGCAAAACGACCGCGAGTTGTGGAATATGATCGACAGTTCGTTTATGACCACCTTGCCCGATTCGTGGGCCATTAATCAGCGCTTTATTTTGTTGCCGATAAATCACTGGGAAAAGGAATACCAGCGCGTTTGTCTTGGCGGCCTTACCTGCGACAGCCAGGATTATTACAACGACGAAGCCCATTCAAACGCCGTTTTCCTCCCGAAATACGAAAAAAATGACCCGCTCTATCTCGGATTCTTCCATACCGGCGCTTACCAGGAATCAATAGGCGGCTATGGCGGAATTCAGCACTGCCTGATTCCTGCACCAAAGCACATCATCATCGATCTCGATGAAAACGGGGAATATTACCCCAAGCTTTTTGCAAAAGAGCAGAGCTACAAATCGATGCTGAAAACACTTGGTTATTAAAAGATCAGCATAAAAATAAAAATCAGATAATTGCGGCAGAAAAACGCCTGAAATCAAAATATTTTATACTGGTTTTCATTTCCTTTGTATTTTTACGCGGTATGAAAAAGCAGAAATTTACACCGGCACACGAGCAGCATCACGATTTTACCATCTTTGATCTTGCTGCTTCTTTGCCCGATTATAAGCTTGCATACTTTCTTAATAAAAATCTCGGTTCAAGTCTCGAGCGTGCAGATGATCTGGAAGTTACCCATCAAAACGCTGAAAGACCCGACATTTTTTCGTTTTACTATTGCGAAAAAGACAAAGGCCGGACGATGTTTCTCATACATGAAATCAACAACTCGAACCCTTTAATGAAAAGCTATTTTCTGATGTTACAAGGCTATTTTTCAAAAACTGAAGAAAAGGAATTATTAAACGGCATTTCGACCATTCCTGAAATTCTCAACATCAACAAAATAAAGCTTGATGATGAAGGCAAACTAAATCAGTCTTTAAAGAAAAAAACAGCATTTTTAAACACCATACTTACCGACCTGGAGTTTCACCTGATCGAAATGAAACGACGGAAGAATGAAGACAAAGTAAGTCTTAAAATTAAAGAAAAAGGAACGATTAAAAAACTCTATTAACTATGAAAACCAAGATTATTGCCACTTTAGGCCCTGCCTCTTCTTCCAAAAATATGCTCAAAAAGCTCATTTTTGCAGGAGTAGATGTTTTCAGGCTGAATTTTTCGCATGGGAAATACGACGAATTTGAAAGAATTATCGCCGATATCCACGAACTGAACCACAAACTCGAAACACACATCGCTATTTTAGCCGACCTGCAAGGCCCAAAAATCAGGATTGGCGAACTTCCCGGAGGTTTTCTCGATCTCAAAAAAGACGATTTGGTAAAATTTACAACAATCCGTGAAACCGAAGTCACGGATAAGGTTTTTATCAACTACCCCGACTTTCCAAGAGATGTAAAGGTTGGAGAGAGCATTTTGCTTGATGATGGGAAAATGACTTTGCAGATTGTCGAAACCGACAAACGAACCGAAGTAAAAGCCCGTGTGGTGATTGGCGGAAAACTGATGCCACGAAAAGGTGTAAACCTGCCCGATACCGTGATTTCGCTGCCTTCATTATCAGAAAAAGACAAAGAAGACCTGAAGTTTATTTTGAAAATGAATATCGAATGGGTCGGACTTTCGTTTGTGCGAACGGCAGGCGATATTGCTGAGTTAAAAGATTTGATTGAGGAATTGAAGCCTGCGAATTTTCCCGGAATTATTGCCAAAATCGAAAAACCTGAAGCCGTGCAAAATCTCGAAAGCATTATACATGCTGCCGATGGAATTATGGTAGCACGCGGTGATCTGGGTGTTGAAGTTCCGCTTCAGACTGTTCCTGTAATTCAGAAACGAATTGTAAAACGTTGCCTCGAGTTGTCGAAACCTGTAATTATTGCCACACAGATGATGGAAGGAATGATCAGCAATTCGCGGCCAACACGTGCAGAAGTTAACGATGTTGCCAACTCGGTTGTTGATGGTGCTGATGCTGTGATGTTGAGCGGCGAAACATCGGTTGGAGATTACCCTGTTGAAACGGTGGAAACGATGGAAAAAATTATCTTGGAAGTCGAAAAATACGAGGTAATTTACTTTAAGCATCAAAAGCCGGGATTTGAAAATAATCCCAGGTTTCTTTCGGACGCTATCATTTTCAGCGGATGTGATATGGCGCATCAAGCCAACGCCAGCGCCATTGTTTCGGTGGCATCGTCGGGATATTCGGCTGCCAAAATTGCTTCTACACGGCCAAAAGCTGTTGTATATGTTTTTGCTAAAGACGAATTTATCCTTCGGCAACTCAACCTTGTCTGGGGCGTTCGTCCCATGTTTTTCGATCGTTACATCAACACCGACCAAACCATTGCCGACCTGATGAACGAACTAAAAAACAAAGG
>CAYOWJ010000095.1:10306-12337 GCA_964407625.1 uncultured Lentimicrobiaceae bacterium | reverse complement strand
CATCCACATCATTCACTGTTATGACCCCGAAGACAAAATCGGCACCGCAGGCCAGTTTATTTACGATTTGAATTGCATCCTCGATAGCCGGAAGCGGCAGTTCGACTGCATCCTTCAACTGGGTTACACCAGCAGTTCGGTCTGGAACAGGCTGTTGCCCAAAAAACCGGCAATCATCACCAATATGGATGGCATCGAATGGAAGCGAAGCAAATATTCGCCACTGGTGCGTAAATTCCTGAAATATGCCGAAAAACTGGCGGTTCAAAGCAGCGATACACTCGTGGCCGATTCACAGGCCATTGCTGATTATCTCAAAACTGCCTACAATCACGATTCGGTTTTTATCCCTTATGGAGCCGTAATTTTCGACAATCCTGAAGCCACTTTATTAAAACAGTTTAATGTTGATCCTGAGAAATATTTTCTGCTCATTGCAAGGCTTCAGCCGGATAATCACATCGAAGAAATCATCAAAGGCGTGATTGGTTCGGGAACTGATTACCCGTTGCTTGTGGTTGGAAATTTTAATAATAAGTTTGGAAATTACCTGGTAAACAAATACCAATCGCCGGTAATCAGGTTCTGTGGAAGTATTTTCGAACAGAAAACACTCGATAACCTGAGGTTTTTTTCGGCTTTGTATTTTCATGGTCATTCGGCTGGTGGAACCAATCCTTCATTACTCGAGGCGATGGCAGCATCTTCGGTGATCTGTGCCCACAACAATCCGTTTAACCAGTCGGTTTTGAGTGAAAATGGATTCTATTTCGATGATGAATCGGATATTTCGTCAATCATCAGATCAGGAAACTTTAGGGCGGAAAAACAAATATTTGTACCAAATAATCTGAAATTGATTGAAAATCAATATTCATGGGAAAAGATTATTCATGCGTATCATCAACTTTTTATCAAAAATTGTAAATGATTTGCTTGATTATCGAAACCAAATTATTTTTGTTGAATTAAAAAAAGGAAAATTTTGTCAGTAAAATACTCGCGCTACATTTCGGCAATTTCGATTGCCGGTGACTTTGTGATTTTGAATCTGCTGTTTGTTGCAGGTTATTGCTATTTCTTTTCTGACGGGGATTGTTTTTCGCGGGAGAAATTCCCTTTTTTCCTGTTTATCAATGTTGTGTGGTTGATTTTGGTTTATTCGTTTGGCGCCGATAAGATCAACCGGAATACACCCAAAAAGGCGATTCTTTTCCTCTACATCAAGATTGTTGTTTTCAGCTTTTTTATTTTCCTGCTCTATTTTCAGCTTTTCACGTTTAATTATTACCCGAGGGACACCCTGAAATATCTTTTCCCGCTGTTCTTTTTCCTGCTTATCGCCTGGAAATTTTTTCTGGATTTTTTGTTTTATCTCTATCGCAAAAAGGGATATAATTTTCGCAGTGTAATTATTGTGGGACAGTCGCCAAAATCGCAGGAACTGGCAAAATATTTCAGCCACACCAAATGGAACGGGTATCGGTTTTTGGGAATTATCGACGAAAAGGTTGACAAAAAACTCAGGGTTGTTGAGGAGTTCGGTAATTTGAGAAATTTCATCGAAAATCAGCAGGTCGACGAAATCTATCTGAATCTCGACAACATCTCAAAAGAACACCGGAAACATGTAAGTGAAGTAATTATGGATTTCCCTTTAAAGGTGAGGCTTATTCAGGATTACGGAGAATTTTCGATTTTCAGGGCAGAGCTTGTTAACTACGATTTTGTGCCCGTTTTACAAATTCATCCCGGGCCACTCAGTTATTGGTACAACAAACTGATGAAGCGGATTTTTGATGCCGTTTTTTCGCTTTTGATCATCATTTTTGTGTTATCGTGGATTACAGGAATTTTATTCATTCTTTCGCTGTTTAATGGTCGTGAAGGGGTGTTTTTTAAACAAAAACGCACCGGCACCGATGGTAAGGTTTTTACCTGTTTTAAGTTCAGGACGATGCACCGTAATCCTGACGCCGATTTGCATAAGGCAGTTGCCAACGACAAACGGGTGATGCCGGTTGGCCGTTT
>CAYOWJ010000095.1:7106-10206 GCA_964407625.1 uncultured Lentimicrobiaceae bacterium | reverse complement strand
GTACAACTCGATGTTTCCTACATCGAAAACTGGTCGTTCATGCTCGATGTCAGAATCGTTTTTCTCACGGTCGTGAACTTTTTCAAGGGGCAGGAAAAGGCTTACTAAAAGCTTTGGAAATTCCGCTATCAAGTTTTATTATTAACATTCCTTGTTTGATAACTTAAAGTAATCTTATTCGTTGTTAAGGTCGCAAACGATTAAATTTGCAGACATTTTTTTAATTATGGATATTGAATACGGTAACGAAAATGTAAGGACCCTCGACTGGAAGGAACACATACAAACCAGGCCGGGGATGTACATTGGTAAACTGGGCGATGGTTCGTCGCAGGACGACGGCATTTATGTGCTTATCAAAGAAATTATTGATAACTCGATTGATGAATTTGTGATGGGAAACGGTCGCAGAATTGACGTCACCATCATCGAAAATACAGTCACCATCCGCGATTATGGCCGGGGAATTCCGTTGGGGAAATTATTCGACTGCGTGGCCAAAATCAACACAGGAGCCAAATACGATTCCAAAGTATTTAAGAAATCCGTCGGGCTTAACGGGGTAGGAGCGAAGGCGGTAAATGCGCTTTCCCACTTTTTCAAAGCGCAATCTGTCCGTGAAGGCATAACGTCAGTTTTCGAATTCAGCCGTGGTGAGTTGATTAAAAAACAGGAAGAACAATCATCGGAAGAAAAAAACGGAACAATCATCTCGTTTACGCCTGACACCAAGTTTTTTGGCAATTTCCATTTCATCCCCGAATATGTCGAACGGCTGCTCTGGAACTATGTTTTCCTGAACAACGGCTTGAGCATTTATTATAATGGTGAACGCTTTTTTGCCAAAAACGGCCTCCACGACCTGCTCGAACGCAGCATCAACGGCGATGCGCTTTACCCGATTATTCACATCAGGGAGGTTGAATTTGAATGTGCATTTACGCACCTCGCCAACCAGTACGGTGAGGAATATCATTCGTTTGTAAATGGCCAGAATACCACGCAGGGAGGCACACACCAGGCTGCTTTCCGCGAAGCCATCGTGAAAACCATCCGTGAGTTTTATAAAAAAGATTTCGATCCGGGCGACATCAGGGCTTCGATTGTTGCCGCTTTCAGCATCAAGGTGCAGGAACCGGTTTTCGAATCACAAACCAAAACGAAGTTAGGCTCCCAATACATGGAGCCCGAAGGAATGACCATCCGGAATTATATTACCGACGTTGTAAAACGCAACCTCGATAATTTCCTTCACATTCATCCCGACATTGCTGATTCGATTTATCAGAAAATTCTAAGCTCCGAAAAGGAAAGAAAAGATATTGCCGGCATCAAGAAGCTGGCCCGTGAAAGTGTTAAAAAAGCCAGTCTTCACAACAAAAAGCTGCGCGATTGCCGCATTCACTACAACCAAAACCATGAGCGCCGGCTCGAAACCACACTTTTCATCACCGAGGGCGATTCGGCCAGTGGCTCCATCACCAAATCGCGGGATGTTAACACCCAGGCCGTTTTTTCGCTTAAAGGAAAACCGCTCAATTCTTATGGGATGAGCAAAAAAGTGGTTTATCAGAATGAAGAATTTAACCTGCTCCAGGCTGCACTCAATATTGACGAAGACCTCGAAAACCTGCGCTACAACAACATCGTGGTTGCCACCGATGCCGACGTTGACGGGATGCACATCCGCCTGTTGCTGCTCACGTTTTTCCTTCAGTTTTATCCCGACCTGGTAAAAACCGGCCATTTGTATATTTTGCAAACACCGCTTTTCAGGGTGCGAAACAAAAAGGAAACCATTTATTGTTATTCGCCGGAGGAGCGGCAAAATGCCCTCGCTAAGCTGGGAGTTAATCCTGAGATTACCCGTTTTAAAGGCCTTGGCGAGATTTCGCCAGATGAGTTTATCCATTTTATTGGCGCTTCGATGCGGCTCGATCCGGTGATTCTGAAAAAAAGCCACTCGTTGAGCGAAATACTCGAGTTTTATATGGGTAAAAATACGCCCGACAGGCAAAATTTCATCATCGGAAACCTCCGTTTTGAAGATGACGTGGTGGAACAACCCGAGGAAGTTGCCTGACATTTTTAATTTAGCAAAAACAAAATTTCTATACAAAAAGACTATTTTTGCCTCCAAATTTTTTTTGATGATCAAAAACAAATTTTATGAATGATAAACTTCAGGAACTAACAAAAAGAATTTATAACGAAGGCCTCGAAAAAGGTAAGATAGAAGCCGGAGAGCTTGTGTCGAAAGCAAAAAAAGATGCCGAAGAAATTTTAAAACAAGCCCACAAGGACGCTGAGAAATTGCGGGTTGAGGCCAGGAAAGAAGCAGACGAACTGTCGAAAAATGTACATTCCGAATTAAGTATTTCGGCAAAACAGGCCATCAGCGCCATCAAGCAGCAGATTACCGAAGTTCTGGTGACAAAAGCTGTTGACCAGGCGGTCGAAAAAGCCTTCGACGACAAAGATTTCGTTAAAAATATCATCACCAGGATTTTGTCAACCTGGGGAGAAATCGAAAAGTCGAACCAGGAAGTTATACTTTCACTTCCCGAAAAGGACCGGAAACTCCTGGAGGATTATTTCTTAAGCAAAGTCTCCAAAGAGGTGAAAACCGGTTTTGTGCTCAATTTTGAAGAAGGTATACAAAGCGGTTTTACCGTTGGTCCAAAAGACGGAAGCTACAAAATCAGTTTTACCGACCAGGATTTTGAGCATTTCTTCAAACAATATCTTCGTCCACGAACCACAAAACTGCTTTACGGCGAAAAATAATCAGGATGTTTACAAGGAATTATTACTATTTGGTTGCCGGTTTGCCCGATATTTTGCTTGATGAAGGCAAATTGAAGGATGGCTTTGCCGACCTGCGGGCCGACATCGAAAGCAACCTGCATCCCGACGATGTGAAACTGCTTAAAGTTTTATTCCTTAAATTTGATAACAAAAACCTTCTTAACCTCCTTACCAAAGGCAGTGAAGCTTTTGATCCACGGGGAATCTATTCGCCCGATTTTTTGGAAGCTGAGATAAAAGAGCCAGAAAAAATCCTGCCTTATCTCAAAAATTTCATCATTAATTTTAAATC
>CAYOWJ010000095.1:5758-7006 GCA_964407625.1 uncultured Lentimicrobiaceae bacterium | reverse complement strand
ATATGCTTGAGCGCGAAAAAGCCATCGATCTGATGAAGTGGCAATGGATTGACGACCAAACTTTTTTCGAGTATTTTACCATCGAAAAAATACTTGGTTTCATGCTGCAACTCGAAATTGTAGAGCGCTGGATGTTGCTCGACAATAAGGAAGGCGAAAAAATGGTTCAGGATTTACTCCGGAAACTCGTAAAAAGTTACGAATTACCCGAAGATTTTAAACTTCAATACATTACAAGAAAATAGTCATTTTAACTTAAATAAATCATTTGTATGAAACGTATTAAGAATTTCTTTTTGGCAACAGCTCTTATTGTTGTAATCCTGAGCCAAACCGGCTGTATGGGTTCATGGTCGTTAACCAACAGCCTTTACGATTGGAATAAAACCAGCGTTAGCGGAAAATGGGGACAAGAACTCGTTTTTGCTGCCTTTGTAATTATTCCGGTTTATGAATTTGCCCTGCTTGCTGATGGCATCGTTTTAAATTCGATCGAGTTTTGGACAGGAAGTAACCCAATTTCGATGAAGGCTGGTGAAAAAGAAAGCAAAATCGTTCAAAATGGTAATGATATTTATCAGATTACCACAGAGCAAAATAAAGTTCATGCAGTAAAATTAGCTGGTGAAAACGAAGGTCAGGCCGGTGATTTTGTTTACAGTGCTGAAACCGGAAAATGGGCTTTTGTTGAAGCCGGAAAGTAACATAAACTTTCGGCAAATGCCGGATTTTAAGATCATCCGGCATTTTTTAATGTTTTAAATTTAAAAGATTAATCAATGACAACTAACGGAATAGTTGCTGGAATTATCGCAAACCTTGTAATTGTTGAGGTTGACGGTCCCGTATCGCAAAATGAGATTTGTTACATCAAACTTGGCAATACCAGGCTGATGGCCGAAGTGATTAAAATTATCGGGAAAAATGCCTATGTCCAGGTTTTCGAAAGTACACGAAACCTGAAAGTTGGCGACACCGTTGAGTTCGCGGGCCACATGCTCGAGGTTTCACTGGGACCGGGCATCTTATCGAAAAATTATGACGGGCTTCAAAACGACCTTGATAAAATGGAGGGCGTTTTCCTCAAACGTGGCGATTACACAAATCCACTCGAAAACGACAAAAAATGGGGATTTCAGCCACTTGCCAAAGTTGGCGATATGGTGGAAGCCGGATTCTGGCTGGGTGAGGTTAAAGAAAACTGGATGGCTCACAAAATCATGGTTCCTTTTAAATTCAAAGGAAAAT
>CAYOWJ010000095.1:4347-5658 GCA_964407625.1 uncultured Lentimicrobiaceae bacterium | reverse complement strand
TGATGGAGCGGACAACAATTATTGCAAACACCTCCAACATGCCCGTTGCTGCCCGTGAAGCTTCGGTTTACACGGCAATGACCATCGCCGAATATTACCGCTCGATGGGACTGAAGATTTTGTTGCTGGCCGACTCAACTTCGCGCTGGGCACAGGCTTTACGCGAAATGTCGAACAGGATGGAAGAACTTCCTGGTCCCGACGCTTACCCGATGGATCTTCCGGCGATTATCTCAAACTTTTATTCCAGGGCTGGATTTGTAATTCTCGGCAACGGAAAAACCGGAAGTATCACCTTTATTGGAGCAGTTTCGCCGGCAGGAGGAAATCTCAAGGAGCCGGTTACCGAATCAACAAAAAAGGCAGCCCGTTGTTTTTACGCACTTTCGCAGCAACGCGCCGACAGCAAGCGCTACCCGGCTGTTGATCCCATCGACAGCTATTCGAAATACCTCGAATACGACGAGTTTAAAGAATATCTCTTCCAAAATATTTCGCCGGATTGGCTTGAAAAATTGTTGTATGCCAAAAACCTGCTCATCAGGGGCAAAGAGGCTTACGAACAGATTAATATTCTCGGCGACGATGGTGTGCCCATTGACTATCACCTCCGGTACTGGAAATCAGAAGTTTTCGATTTCGTGATCCTTCAACAGGATGCTTTTGATGAAATTGATTCGTCAACACCCATCAAACGCCAGAAATATATGATGGATAAGGTGATTAACCTGATTAAAGACAGTTACGATTTCGAAACTTTTGATGATGTGAATAAATATTTCAGAAGGGTGATCAACCTACTGAAACAAATGAATTATTCCGAATTTGAATCGGCAGATTTTAAGAAATTCGAAACCGAACTCGAACAAATACTTAACGAACGCAGAGTGGCCCAGTTGGCCTGACAGAAAGTTTTAAGCTAATAAACAGTGCGATTATGGAAACTCAGGCATTTCAGAAAATTTATACCAAAATAAACCAGATCACCAAAGCCACCTGCTCGCTTAGCGCTAAAGGCGTGGGCTACGATGAACTTGCGATCATTCATGGCCGTTTGGCGCAGGTAGTAAAAATTATCGGCGACAACGTTACCTTGCAGGTTTTTAGCGGCACCGAGGGCATTCCCACAAACGCCGAAGTCGTTTTTCTTGGAAAAGCGCCTTCACTAAAAGTGAGTGATGATCTTGCCGGGCGTTTTTTTAATGCTTTTGGTGAACCCATCGATGGCGGCCCCGCCGTGGAAGGTGAAGAAATTGAGATTGGCGGCCCATCGGTAAATCCGGTGCAGCGTATGAAACCGAGCAACATGAT
>CAYOWJ010000095.1:1441-4247 GCA_964407625.1 uncultured Lentimicrobiaceae bacterium | reverse complement strand
AGATTGGCGGCCCATCGGTAAATCCGGTGCAGCGTATGAAACCGAGCAACATGATCTTTACCGGCATCGCTGGTATCGACATGAACAACTCGCTGGTCACCGGTCAGAAAATTCCTTTCTTTGCCGACCCTGATCAGCCTTACAACCAGGTTATGGCTATCGTGGCATTGCGTGCCAAGGCCGATAAAATTATCCTTGGCGAGATGGGTTTAACCAACGACGATTATCTTTTTTATAAAAATGTTTTCGATAATGCCGGTGCTTTAGATCGTATTATCAGTTTTGTAAATACCACCGATGACCCGCCGGTTGAACGACTGCTCATCCCGGACATGGCGCTTACTGCCGCTGAATATTTTGCAGTTCAGAAAAATGAAACTGTTTTGGTTCTGTTGACGGATATGACGCTTTACGCGGATGCCCTCAGTATTGTGTCGAACAGGATGGATCAGATTCCTTCAAAGGACAGTATGCCCGGCAGTTTGTACAGCGATTTGGCCAAGATTTACGAAAAAGCCGTTCAGTTTCCTTCCGGAGGTTCGATTACAATTATTGCCGTAACAACACTTTCGGGTGGCGATATTACCCACGCCATCCCCGACAACACGGGCTATATCACCGAAGGCCAGTTATTCCTGCGCCGTGATACCGAGATCGCAAAAGTTATTGTTGACCCGTTCCGAAGCCTTTCGCGACTGAAACAAAACGTTATCGGAAAAGATACCCGCGCCGACCATGGACAGGTGATGAACGCCGCCATCAAGCTTTATGCTGAGGCTGCAAACGCCAAAACCAAACTCGAAAATGGTTTCGACCTTACCGATTTTGATGAACGTTCGCTCGATTACGCCAAAGAATATTCGCACGACCTGCTTGCTATTGATGTAAACATCAGTGGTGAAGAAATGCTCGATACCGCCTGGAACTTGTTTAAAAAATATTTTACGCAGGCTGAGGTGGGAATTAAAAAAGAATTTACAGATAAATACTGGCCAAAAGATTAAGATAAATAATCAGGAAAATTATGGCCATCAAATTTCACTATAACAAAACCTCGCTTCAACTGCTCAACAAGCAGTTAAAGGTCAGGCAAAACGCACTTCCAACCTTGAAGAACAAGGAATCTGCGCTCAGGCTTGAAGTTAAAAAGGCCAAAACCGAAGCCGCCATCCTTGATAATAAACTTCGCGGTAGACTCGCCGAAAACGAAACTACCATCAGGTTGTGGAGCGAGTTTAAACCTGATCTTATCACGATTAAAGATGTGATTTTGACGGTGAAAAAAATTGCCGGTGTTAAGACACCTATCCTCGAAAAAGTAGATTTCGAAATCAAAAAATACAGCTATTTCAAAAGCCCTGCCTGGTTCCCCGACGGGATAAAAATCATTCAGGAACTTGTGCAGATTGCCATCGAACGGGATGTTTTTGAACGCAAAAACGAACTCCTCGATTTTGCCCGCAAAAAGACTACTCAAAAAGTTAACCTTTACGAAAAGGTGCAGATTCCGGGCTACGAAGAGGCCATCCTGAAAATAAAACGTTTTATGGAGGATGAAGAAAACCTCTCGAAAGCTGCCCAGAAAATTGTTAAAAGTCGCATGGATAATCAAAAAACGGAGGCCGCCTGATGATTGTACCCATGAAAAAATATTCGTTCCTCATCCATCACAGCGATTATGAGGTTTTTCTGAAGGAACTTCAGAGTATGGGGGCGCTTGATGTGGTTGACCGCAAAGCCGAGCCAACCGAAGAAACCGTTATCCAGATTCAGCAGCTTCGCCAATATGAGCGGGTTATCAAATTTCTTAAAGGAAAACAGGTTGAGGGAATCATTTCAGCGATGGAAGCAACCAAAGAACCTGTTGAAATATTAGACGAAATCGTTAAGCTGCAACTCGAACACGAATCGTTGCGGCAAAAAGCTGCCGGGCTTTTAAAACAGTACAACCTGGCAAAACCCTGGGGCGATTTTTCGGTAAACCTTGTCGGTAAGCTGGCTAAGGAAGGAATTTACATCCGGTTTTTTGTCGTTGCCGAAAAGCGGTTTAATACCGAATGGGCCAATCAATATAATCTTGAGGTGATTAGTCTGATGGATGGAATGACCCATTTTGTGGTTGTTCAACGCGACAACAAGGCCATTGATATTGATGCTGAAGAAATGAAAATGCCGGAACGCTCGGCCAATGAAATTTTAGTTGAGAAAGATGAATTTCATCGCAGGATCGATGAAATTGAACTTTACTTTAAACAGTCAGCATCATTTCTCCCGGTTCTTGAAGAAGCAAAACTTATTCTCGAAAACCAGATTTCATTTACAAAGGTTGTCCAGAATACCGGAAAAGAGGCCGAAGACCATTTGATGGTTCTCGAAGGCTGGCTGCCTTCAAACCGCCAAAAGGAATTTGAAGATTTTCTTGAACAGCGTGGCCATTTTTACTTTGTCAGCAAAGCTACACCTGACGAAAATGTACCTGTTTTATTGAAAAACAACAAGTTTGCAAAACTTTTTGAACCCATTGGGAATTTATATTCTCTTCCAACCTATTCAGAGCTGGACCTCACGCCGTTTTTCGCACCCTGGTTTATGCTGTTTTTCGGCTTTTGCATGGGTGACGTAGGTTATGGCCTGATCGTGGTGCTGGCTTCGCTGATTCTCAAAAAGTATGTCAGCGCCGAACTCAAGCCAATTTTATCGCTTGGCGTTTTTCTTGGACTGGCTACCATTTTATTCGGGTTTATTTCGGGAACCATTGCAGGTTTTGAGATGGAATCCATTAAAGCTTTCGATCCCGTAAAATTCA
>CAYOWJ010000095.1:0-1341 GCA_964407625.1 uncultured Lentimicrobiaceae bacterium | reverse complement strand
ACCATTGCAGGTTTTGAGATGGAATCCATTAAAGCTTTCGATCCCGTAAAATTCATCATGCTGAATGATAAAGAGCTGTTTTACCTGGCACTTGCCATTGGCATGGTTCAGATATTATTTGGGTTGGGAATCCAGGCTTACGCAAAAATCCGTCAGTTTGGATTTCAATACGCGCTTTCAACCATTGGAATTATCATTGGTACTTTGGCTGTCCTCGACCTGACCATCATCAAGCTTTTAGGTGAAATTTCGATGTACCTGGTTTATTTAAGTCTTGTTTTGATCATTTTCTGGAGCGATCCCAAGCTTGGTATCTTTGGGAGGCTGGGAAAAGGAATTTGGGATTTATATGGGATTGTCACGGGGATTTTCGGGGACGTTTTGTCGTACATTCGTTTGTTCGCGCTCGGTGCTTCCAGCGGTATCCTCGGTTTCGTTATCAATAGCATTTCGTTGCCTTTACTGGACTCAATCCCGGTTTTAGGCCCGATTTTATTTGTTATTGTAATGATTGTCGGACATGGAGCCAACCTCGCACTTGCAGGACTTGGGTCGTTCGTCCATCCGATGCGTCTTACTTTTGTTGAGTTTTATAAAAATGCCGGGTTTGCCGGTGGTGGCAAGGCATACAAACCATTTAAAAATTTAGAAAACAGATAATTATTTATAAAATTAAATTAGGAGATCATTTATGACAACTGCTTTAATACTAGCTTACATCGGATTAGCCTTAATGGTGGGACTTGCCGGAACCGGTAGTTCGATAGGTGTGGTAATTGGAGGAAATGCTACCATTGGCGCTTTAAAAAAGAAAGATGATGCTTTCGGAAGTTACATGCTTTTGAGCGCTTTGCCCGGTACTCAAGGCCTTTACGGCTTTGCCGGATTTTTTATTATCAATTCGTCGGGTGTAATTCACGCCGACATGTCGATGACCAATGGAATTGCAATTTTTGCCTGCGGTTTTATTTTAGGTCTTGTCGGACTGATCTCAGCCATTAAGCAGGGACAGGTTTGCGCCAACGGTATTGCCGGAATTGCACAGGGTTATGATGTTTTTGGGAAAACAATGGTTCTTGCCGTATTCCCTGAACTTTATGCCATCGTCGCTTTTGCCACAACCTTCCTCATTTCGTCGGGATTGGTAAAATAGAAAATTGTTTAAGGATTTTGTTGAAATCAGATGAATTTCAACGTTTTGATCTGCAGTTAAAAAAAATACCGCCTCAAAAAAGTGGGGCGGTATTTTTATGTGGAAAAGTGCGTTTAATTGGAAAAGTTTTTCAAATCCAATGCGACAGGCATTTTTATAATTCGTTCGGTTTTTGTTTTTGTCAATTT
>CAYOWJ010000094.1:0-12456 GCA_964407625.1 uncultured Lentimicrobiaceae bacterium | reverse complement strand
TTCAAAACAAAAAATAATTGCACCATCCTTCAAAAGCTGCTTACTTTACATCAAAATTAGACGCTGATGAAAATCAAACTTTTGATGATCGGAAAAACCCAGGAAAAATACCTCATCGAGGGATTCGGAATTTACAAAAAACGGATCGTTCATTATCTTCCTTTCGAGGAGATGATGATTCCGGTTCTGAAAGATAATAAAAACATGAAGGATGCCGAGGTTAAGCAGAAAGAGGGTGAAATGCTTTTAAAAAATCTTCGCGAAGACGATTTCGTTGTTTTGCTTGATGAGCGCGGCAAACAATACGATTCGATCGAATTTTCAGCATTTATGCAGCAGCGCATGAATGTTGCCACAAAAACGCTTGCATTTATTATTGGTGGCGCTTTTGGATTTTCTGATGAAGTTTATGCGCGGGCAAATCACCAATTATCCATTTCAAAAATGACGTTTTCGCACCAGATCATCCGGGTAATTTTCATGGAACAGTTGTATCGCGCCTTTTCGATTATCAACAACGAGCCTTATCACAAATAATCCGACAAATTTCCAGGATTAAGGCATGATTTAAAAAAATAAATTTTCCTTTCCAGGAAGTCGATATTTACGACACCTTCGCAGGTTTTTAATATTTTTGCAGATAGCAACAAAAAACAAACTGATGGCTCCATCAAAATCCGGCATTACATTCATTTTAGATAACAAAATAACCGAAATCGATTTTTCGGCCAACGATTCATTTAAACCATCAACCACGGTTTTGAATTATCTCCGATCGCTTCCCGGCCATAAAGGTGTTAAGGAAGGCTGCGCTGAAGGCGATTGTGGCGCTTGTACCATTGTTGCTGCAGAGTTGGATGGCCGCGGCGGGTTAGCTTACAAGAGCCTCGATTCGTGCCTGCTTTTCTTACCGGCAATCCACGGGAAACAGTTGATTACCGTTGAAAATTTAGCCATCAAAAATGGTAAAGAAATCAAGCTGCACCCGGTTCAGGAAGCGATGGTAAAAAAAGATGGCAGCCAGTGCGGTTATTGTACTCCAGGCGTTGTGATGTCGCTGTTTGCACTTTATAAAACCCATCAAAATCCTTCACGCGAAATTATCGAAGATGCCCTTACGGGAAACCTTTGCCGCTGCACCGGTTACCGGCCAATCATTGATGCCGCCGCCGAAGCGTGTGGTTTAGAAGGTTGTGATCATTTTTCGGATAATGAGGAAGAAATTTTCAGCACGCTTCAAAAAATCAGTGAAAACAAAACCTCTATCGAAATCTATAATCCTGAGCAAGTATTTTTAAAGCCTTTCACCATCGCCGAAGCAATCCGTTTACGAAAAGAACATCCTGACGCGCTGATTGTGAACGGTTCGACCGATGTTGCACTTTTACAGACCAAGAAAAAAATCCTGCTCCCCAAAGTCCTTGATCTATCGGCGGTTGATGAACTCAAACTCATCGTTGAAGATCATTCGAAAATAGCTGTTGGAGCGGGGACTTCGATGGAGGAATTATTACAATTTTGTGAAACCCGGCTTCCTGCACTTGCCGTAATTTTAAAAGTCTTTGGATCGCTTCAAATCCGAAATGTGGCAACCCTCGGCGGAAATATTGCATCGGCCTCCCCTATCGGCGATACGCTGCCACTTTTATTAGCCCTCGACACAAAAGTCAGGCTGTTGGCTCCGGGCCGGCAACGCGAATTATTACTCAGCGATTTTATCACGGGTTACCGCAAAACAAGCATCGAAGCCGACGAAATCCTGGCATTGATCATTATTTCGAAACCTTTAAAAAATGAAATTATCCGGACCTATAAAATTTCAAAACGAAAAGACCTTGACATATCTTCGGTTTCGGCGTGTTTCAGGCTAAAATCTGATAAAAATAAAAATGTAGCTCAGATTAAAATCATTTTCGGAGGAATGGCCCCAACCGCCCTGCACGCCGCTAAAACCGAAAACTTTTTGCTGGGGCAGCCCTGGTCGCGCGAAACTGTCGAAAAAGCCATGGAAATATTGTATCACGAATTCAGTCCAATCTCAGATGCCAGAGCTGACGAAGAATCAAGGCGGATTATGGCGAAAAATTTATTGATGAAATTTTGGATCGAAACTCAGGCATCAAATAATCAAACGGTTTAATCGAATTACTGAAAACAAATTTTGAATGAAAATGATTAAATCTGAAACAAACACCGACATTTCACTGCAGCACGAAAGCGCAATCAGTCATGTTACAGGTCAGTCGGTTTACATCAACGATATGCCTGTAAACGATCAGATGCTTGCGGGCAGGGTTGTTTACAGCAAATTTGCACATGCTGCCATCAAAAGTTTCAATCTGGACAAGGCCCGAAATTATCCCGGTGTCCGGGTTGTGCTTTCGGTTCATGATATTCCGGGAGCAAACCAGATGGGGCCAGTAATTCATGATGAACCTTGCCTTGCAGATAAAGTGGTGAATTTTGCCGGACAAGCCATATTTTTAATCGCCGCCATTGATGAAGAGACCGCTCGCCGGGCCGAAAATCTCATCGAAATCGAATTTGAACTTCTCGAACCTATTTTGGATATCGAAACAGCCATACTGAAAAACAGTAAAATTGGCGACAAAAAACGAATCGAAACCGGGGATGTTGACAAAAATCTTCAATCGTCGATGTTTCAGATTTCAGGCACACTTAAAACCGGGGCACAGGAACATTGGTACCTCGAAACCCAGTCGTGTGTTTGCATTCCGGGCGAAGGCAACGAAATGATGGTTTACAGTTCCACACAACACCCATCCGAAACACAGGCCATCGTTGCAGAAGTTCTGGATATTCCGCGAAATGAAGTTACTGTTGAAGTAAGACGAATGGGAGGCGCTTTCGGAGGAAAGGAAACCCAGGGAAACCACGTTGCAGCCTGGGCTGCGTTGTTGGCCAACGCCACAAATTCTCCGGTAAAAATTCATCTTTTCAGAGATGACGACCAGATTATGACCGGAAAAAGACACCGTTTTATTTCGCATTATCGCGCTGGTTTTGATGCTGATGGAAAGATTTTTGCACTCGATGTTGAATTGAACGCCGATGCCGGCGCAGCCACAGATTTATCCCTGGCCATTTTGGAGCGTGCACTTTTTCATATCGACAACGCCTATTTTGTGCCAAATTTACGAGTGATCGGGCAAGCCTGGAAAACCAACCTGCCTTCCAACACAGCCTTCCGGGGATTTGGAGGACCACAGGGAATTGCAGTTATCGAAACGGTGATCGACCGGGTTGCCCGGCAACTCAAACTCGATCCGGCCCGTGTTAGACAGCTAAATTTTTATCAGACCAAACAAAACAACATCACACATTACGGCGAAGAAGTTGAAAACAACCGTTTGCCAATGATTTTTGATAAGATTATCAGCAACTCCGGCTATTTTCGACTTAGAGAAGAAGTTGTAGCATTTAACCAAAAAAATGAATTTTATAAAAAAGGGCTGGCGCTCACACCCGTTAAATTCGGGATTTCTTTTACTACCTCTTTTCTTAACCAGGCCGGCGCTTTGATTAATATTTTCAGAGATGGCTCTGTGGTGGTTAATCATGGCGGAACCGAGATGGGGCAAGGCCTTCATACGAAAATCCTCGAAATTGCTTCAAAAGAACTTGGCATCAGTCACAACCAGATTAAAGTATCAGCTACAAATACTTCCAAAGTCCCGAATACTTCCGCTACGGCAGCTTCTTCGGGCAGCGATCTCAACGGAATGGCCGTAAAAACCGGCATCGAAAAGCTTAAAAACAGGCTTCTAACACTTGCCGCTGAACTTTTATCTGAAAACCATGGAGGTGAAAATTCTTTTACCGAAAATATTTCTTTTAATGACAATTTGGTTTTTGATAACAAAAATCCCGATCGAACGATCTCATTTAAAGATTTGATTTCGAACGCTTATTTCAGACAAATCAGCCTGAGTGCGACAGGTTTTTATAAAACTCCGGATATTCACTTCGACAAAATCAAAGGCCGGGGAAGGCCTTTTCACTACTTCGCTTTCGGGATGTCGGTTTCAGAGGTTCTTGTAGACACGTTGACCGGCTATCACAAAATCCTTAAAACCTTTATCGTACATGATGCCGGCGATTCGTTAAGCGAAAAAATCGACATTGGTCAGATCGAAGGAGGGTTTATCCAGGGCGTTGGATGGTGTACCTCCGAAGACATCAAATGGAACGAAAAGGGGCAGCTCCTCAATCATTCGCCCGACACCTACAAAATCCCCGGTGTGCGCGACATTCCGCAGGAATTTCACACCGAATTACTCAAAGATGCTCCAAACCACAGCACCATCAGAGGAAGCAAAGCAGTAGGCGAGCCTCCTTTTATGCATGGTTTTTCGGTCTGGCTTGCCATAAAGGATGCCATTTCAGCCGTTGGAAATAACCAATTTGAACCAGATTTCCAGATTCCGGCTACCAACGAAGTAATTTTAAAATCAATCGAAAATATCCGGAAAAAATTGAAAAACTGAAAATCGTTTTCAAGCAAAATTCCGAACATTTAAAGAGTCCGGAGGCTCAAAATTAAAAAAAACAAACCAGAATGTTTTATATCATCCTCGCCATTCTCACTTCTACCGCCATCATCGTAACTTTCAGGATATTCGAACGATTTGGAATCAGTATTGTGCAGGCCATAACTGTAAATTACCTGGTGGCCTCGTTATTTGGATTTCTCAGCGAAACGGGGAGTTATCATTTTTCAGCGATCCCGGATCAACCCTGGTTTCTATCGGCACTCGTTGTTGGCGCTTTGCTCATCATTTCGTTCAATTTCTTTGCTTTTTCGGCGCAATACTCCGGTATTTCCATTACTGCAATTTCGAGCAGAATGTCGGTAGTAATGCCAGTTGCACTTGGCTTTCTGTTTTTTAATGACCCGGTAAACATTTTTAAAATTACCGGAATTTTCCTGGCTTTGATTGCATTTTATCTCACCAGCAAAAAAGACAAAAATATTATCGTAAACCCAAAATACGCCTGGCTTCCTGTGTTACTGTTTATTGCTGTAGGCACAAACGATTCGATGTTTAAAATTGCCGAACATTTTTATATTGGTGGTGATTTTGTGGTCTTTTTAGCTACAGCTTTTGGGGTGGCGTTACTTTTTGGATTAGCGGTTTTGTTGATTAAAAGGATTGAAAGTAAAGAAAAGTTTGCTGTTAAAAATCTTGTTGCAGGTATAATCCTTGGATTACTAAACTGGTTTTCGACTTTATATTTTTTAAAAGGGCTCGACATATTTGATGTTTCAATTTTTGTCCCCCTCTACAACATTGGCGTAGTGGCGCTTTCGGCGATTATCGGGTTTTTGGTATTTAAAGAAAAACTAACAAAATTAAACTGGCTGGGAATTTCATTGGCAATTATTGCCATTTTTCTGATTACTAAATTCTGAATTTATGACGAACATGCTTAGAAAAGTATTTGTGGTACAGTTTTGCCTCTTATTTTTGTTTTCCTGTTCAGACCAGCAAAATCCAAAAGTAATGATCAGCACGGATTTGGGCGATATCATTATCGAATTGTATAATCAAAAAGCACCAGTGACGGCAAATCATTTTTTGCAATATGTAAAAGAAGGAAGGTTCGACAGCGCTTTTTTTTATCGGGCAGTTCGCCCCGACAACCAGGCAAATCCGGTAAAAATCGAAGTTTTGCAAGGCGGGCTGGAAGTATCAGTCATTAAAGACACGTTAAATCCGATCCCTCATGAAAATACGCTGCAAACCGGAATCAGACATGAAAATGGCGTCATTTCGATGGCACGGTCAGCGCCGGGAACTGCAAATTCGGAGTTTTTTATCTGCATCGGCGATCAGCCATCACTCGACTTTGGCGGAAATCGCAATCCCGACGGACAAGGATTTGCTGCTTTTGGAAAAGTGATCCGGGGAATGGAGGTGGTAAAATCCATTCACAAACTTCCAACTTCAGGCGAATGGCAGTTCCTCAAAAAGCCCGTTCTCATCAAAAATGTAGTATTTCCTGCCGATTGAAGTTAAAAAAAATCGAATCGAACACGTCCAGGAAAACTGATGATTTATCATGCTATTTTTCAAGTTTTTAATTCTTTTTATCTCACCAAAAAAAAGCAATTTAAAACCATTTAATCCGGATTTATTAAACTCGTTTTGTAGTATTTATTTGGAATCGCTAAAAATTTACGATTTTCAGTACTTATTTTTAATAATCTTGAACAAAACTCTAATAAAAGATTTACATTTGTGCCACAGAATTCAAACGAGCTAACATGCCTGATAAATTTTATCCGCCGACCATTGATCATTTACTGAAGATTATTTTATCTGATCTGGAGACAAAAAACACAATTTTTGATATACCACGACAATTGTTTTTTGACCCGAGTAAAAATCAACACCTCCACACCGAAAAATTCGGAAAACTCCTACATAACCCGGTTGGTCTGGCAGCCGGGCCACACACTCAACTTGCTCAAAACATTATTGCGGGCTGGCTTTGCGGTGCACGGTTTATCGAGCTCAAAACCGTGCAAACCCTCGATAAACTGGTTGTTTCAAAACCTTGCATCGACATGCAGGATGAGGGCTATAATTGTGAATGGTCGCAGGAATTAACCATCGAAGAATCCTACGATCAGTATTTGAATGCATGGATAATCATTCACATGCTCAATTATTTACTTTTTGGCTCCAAAAGAGAGATGCCACCCCTGGGAACTATTTTCGATATGAGTATTGGTTACAATATCGAAGGCATCACCAAATATAATGTGCAGTGGTATTTACGGAAAATGAATAATTGTAAAGAAGAAAAAGACCTGAAAATCTCACTTCTTTCGCCAATATATCCTGATATTAAATTCATCCAGATACCCGACATTATTTCGAACAGCGTTACGCTTTCGACCATGCATGGCTGCCCACCTCGCGAAATCGAATATATCGGTAAGTATTTTATGCTCGAAAAAAATCTTCACACCACAATCAAGCTAAATCCAACGCTTCTGGGTGAAGAATCGGTAAAAGCTATTATAAACCGTGAACTTGAGTATAACATCGAAATACCAAAATCAACCTTTAAAAACGATCTCAGTTATCCTGATGCCATCAGAATTATCGAATCGCTAAGTAAAACATCAATTGAACTGGGATTATTCTTTGGCATCAAACTAACAAATACCCTGGAGTGTTTAAACCAGAAAAACATCCTGCCAAAACGCGAACAAAAGATATATATGAGCGGCAAGGCACTGCATCCCATTGCAGTTAATCTTGCAGCCAAACTCCAGATGAAATTCGATGGACAGCTAAATATATCCTTTTCAGGAGGTGCCGATTGTTTCAACATTCCTAACCTGATACAATGTGGTTTCAGCCCAATAACGATGTGTTCGGACCTTTTAAAACCTGGTGGTTATGCAAGACTCGCTCAATATTTTACAAATTTATCCATTGCCTTTAACAAGAAGTCTGCTCCCAATATTCCGGCATTTATAAAAAACGGAAATAAAATTTCAGATATTAAAGAAGCCGCACTCGATCAATTAAAAAATTACGCCATCAGTGTGCTCACCAACCCTGATTATCGTAAAAAGAAATTATTCGACAGCAGCATAAAAACGTCACGTGAACTTGGTCATTTCGATTGTATTCACGCACCTTGTGTTGATACCTGTCCTACAAACCAGGATATACCGGATTATTTATGGTTTACCGAAAAAAATGACCTGACCAAAGCCATGATCGCAATATTGCGCACAAATCCTTTCCCTTCGGTGATGGGAACGATTTGCGACCACATTTGCCAGTTAAAATGCACCCGTATTAATTATGACGACCCGCTCCTGATCAGGGAGATCAAAAGATATGTAGCCGAAAATGCTCCCGATGTTCAGATAAAAACCGAAAAAATTACCAGGAATGGCCAAAAAGCGGCCATCATAGGCGCTGGTCCTGCCGGGTTATCGTGTGCATGGTTTTTAAATCTTGCCGGTTTTGATGTTACGGTTTATGAAGCCAAAGAAAAATCCGGAGGTATGGTTTCCGGCGCAATTCCAGGCTTCAGGATTTCAGACCAAACCATCGAAAAAGATATCGAACGCATCCGCAATGCCGGAATAAACTTCCAGTTTGGTTATAAAATTGACCGCAAACGATTTAAAGAGCTTAAAGCTAAGAATAAAGCCATATTTGTGGCATCCGGTGCTCAAAAAGCAAGCTTGCTGAATATTCCGGATATTGACGCCAAAGGCATTTTAAATCCTTTGGAATTTCTGCACCAGGCAAGAGAAGGCAAGCAGTTGTCGCTGGGCAAAAACGTTGCAATTATCGGCGGCGGAAATACAGCCATGGACGCGGCACGTACTGCATTTAGATTGGTTGGAAAAGATGGAACTGTAACAATTATATACCGGCGTACCATTAAGGAAATGCCCGCCGACAAAGGCGAAATTCAGGCGGTGCTTGATGAAGGTATCACGATTCTGGAACTGATGTCGCCAAAAAGAATTATCACCAAAAACAATCAGGCAACAGGTATCGAGTGCATGATGATGACCCTGAAGGACACCGACCAAAGCGGCCGGCCAAAGCCTGTCGAAATTTCGAAAACCGAATTTGTACTCGCTTTCGACACCATCATCCCGGCAGTAGGCCAGGAATTGGCTATTGATTTTGTTGATCACGATTTATTGAAAACAAATCACGACTCTTATCAGACTCAAATCGAAAAAGTCTTTATCGGAGGCGACGCCATGCGCGGGGCATCTACAGCCATCAACGCGATTGGTGACGGGCGAAAGGCAGCAGTTGAAATCCTGCGGAAAACAAAATTTGAAGGAAAAGAATATTTTATCACCAAAGAAAAACAAGTTGACATCCAACAACTAAAACTGCGCAAAGCAACCCGTCAGTTTGCCATAAAACCTGTCGAAACTCCGGCAGATATGCGAAGGAATTTCAACCTCATCACTGCTACACTTAAACGTGATGAAGCTGTTAAAGAAGCGTCCAGATGCCTGCAGTGTGATGTTATTTGCAATGTTTGCATCAGTGTTTGCCCCAATCACTCCAATTTCGGCTATGAGGTTCCGGAAATTCCCACGAAAGTTATTAAGGTAAAAGTTAAGGGAGGACAAGTAAAAACCTCAGAAAGCAAAACCTTTTCGGTTTTCCAAAAATACCAGGTACTAAATATAGCCGACTGGTGCAACCAATGCGGCAATTGCGACACTTTCTGCCCTTCGGCAGGTGCTCCTTACAGGGATAAGCCCCGGCTGTTCCTGAATAACCTAACTTTCTCCAAATCACCCGATGGTTATCTTTTAAAAGATGAAGGCGACGGAAACAAGAGCCTCTCGATGAAAACCAAAAATTCATCGGCAACGCTTTCCGAAAACTGGGATGCCTATATTTTCGAAAATGACCACTGCATGATCGTACTCGATAAAAATACCTTAGATGTCAAGCAATTTGAATGGATGGGCGATGACGATGCTGAAATTGAACTCCCTGAAATTCCACAAATGAAAATATTATTGGAAGCAACCAGAAATTTAATCTAAAAATGAAAAACACCGAAAAAATCCTCCAGAACACCATCGAAAGGTGCAGGGAAAAGCACATCATTATCCCTACCTACAAGCAAATGCGTAATCCGGAATTAATTCCTGAAAAAATTAAAAACAAGCTAAAAAATATTGGTTTGTGGGATTTAAATTCGCTTAACCTTTTCAGGATCACCTGGAAAAACGAACCAGTCGAATTTGGCGGAGGTTACGGAGATGTAAACTTTATCGAGATACCACCTGAACTCTCCGGAGTTAAGGCAAGAATCATCGTTTTAATCGGTAAATTTTTCCCAACCGGCGCTCACAAAGTTGGCGCAACATTTGGGCCGTTGGTCGAAAAGCTCATCACCGGAAATTTCGACCCAACCCGTCAAAAAGCCTTGTGGCCCTCAACCGGAAATTATTGCCGCGGTGGCGCTTACGACTCTTATCTTCTGGGCTGTGCCTCCATTGCAGTGCTCCCTCAAGGAATGTCGAGTGAGCGCTTCGAATGGTTGAAAACTGTTGGTGCCGAGATTTTTGCAACACCAGGCAGCGAAAGCAACGTAAAAGAAATATACGATAAAGTAAAAGTACTTGAAGCCGAACGTGGTGACGAAATTGTAACGCTCAACCAGTTTGGTGAAATGGGGAATCCCCGCTGGCATTATGCTGTTACCGGTCCGGCTATGGAAGAAGTTTTTGATCAGATCAAAACACCAAAATCCAGACTTGCTGCGCTTTTCCTGACCCAGGGTTCAACCGGAACGCTGGGTAGCGGCGAATATCTGAAAGAAAAACATCCGCTTATGAAACTTTGTGCCGGAGAAGCTGCGCAATGTCCAACCATGCTTTATAATGGCTATGGCGAACATCGCATCGAAGGTATCGGCGATAAACACGTTCCATGGGTTCATAATGTAAAAAATACCGACATGGTTGCCGCCATCGACGACGAGTCGAACATGCATATCCTGCGCCTTTTCAACGAAAGTGAAGGACAAAAATTCCTCCAACAAAATGCCGGAGTAACTCCTGAACTCATCGCAAAACTTAAACTTTTGGGAATTTCTTCGATCGCAAATATGATGGGCTGTATAAAAATGGCCAAATATTACGAAATGACCGCGGATGACGTTGTTTTTACTGTGGCAACCGACAGCGTTGAAATGTACAGATCGCGCCTGGCAGAAGAAAACGAAAGACTCGGCAAATATTCCGAAATAAAAGCTGCTATCGATTTTGAAGCACATTTGCTTGCCATCAAAACAGACAATATGATCGAGCTGGATTACTATGGCAAAAAAAGAATCCACAATCTAAAATACTTTACATGGATTGAGCAACAAGGCAAGACTGTAGAAGAACTGAATGCCCAGTGGTATTCAAGTGATTACTGGACCAACGAATGGAATAAAGCTGACGAATGGGACGAAAAAATTGACGAATTCAATAAAAAAACTGGTGTGATAAAAGAATATGCTTAGTTTTATCGAAAAAAATTAAAAGCTATGAACCTCAAGTTTAAATACCAATGCGTCAATTGCGGCAATGAGATTCAGACCGACGAAATCATTTATCTCTGCCCAAAGTGTGAACCTCAAAATGAGCCAGGTAGGCCACTTCTTGGGGTACTGAAGATAATTTATAATTACGACGCTATCATCGAAGATTTCGGAGGTGCGGATTTGTTTTACAATCTTAAAAATGAGCTGTTTTTCGATTTATTACCCATCGAACAATCGGACAGCATTCCAGGCCTGCATATCGGAAATACCCCATTTTACGAAGTTGACGAATTCGATGGAAAGCCGCTCAAATCGACGCTTTTCATTAAAAATGATGCCCGAAATCCTACACTCTCATTAAAAGACAGAGCATCGGCTTTGGTTTCAGCCTTCGCAAAAGAAAAAGGCATTAACAAAATATTGACGGCCTCCACGGGCAACGCAGGTTCATCGTTAGCCGGCATTTGTGCCGCACAGGGCCAGGAATCGGTTATCGTGGTTCCTGAAAATGCCCCGCTGGCCAAGCTTACGCAGATGTTGATGTTTGGTGCAACCATTATTCCCGTAAAAGGAAATTATGACGATGCTTTTGAACTCAGCCTTAAATTGACAAAAGAAACGGGGATATACAATCGCAACACAGCCTACAACCCAGTAACCATCGAAGGCAAAAAAACCGTTGCTTTTGAAATCTACGAGCAGCTCGATGGCGAATTACCCGATACAATCTTCATTCCGGTTGGCGATGGAGTTATCATTTCGGGGGTTTATAAAGGATTTGAAGATTTATTGCTGCTCGGCATCATCGAACATATTCCAACCATTGTTGCGGTCCAGGCCGAAGGCAGTCCAAATCTTGTAAATAATCTCAAAAGCAAGGTTTTTAAATCGGTAAAAAGCAAAACCATTGCCGATTCGATAAGTGTCGACTATCCAAGTAATTTTTACATGACATCCAAATTCATCCATAATTATCATGGAGCAGGAGTTTTGGTGAGTGATGAAGAAATCCTTCAGGCCTCTCTGAAACTGGCAAGGAGTACGGGAATTTTCGCTGAACCCGCCGCTGCCGCCGCCATGGCAGGTTTTCTGAAATGGCATCATGAAAATATGATCCCGGATGATTCATCGAGTCTCGTTCTTATTACTGGTTCCGGCCTTAAAGACCTTGACTCGGTAAAAGACATCTTAAAAATGCCGGAATCGATTTCATGCGATGTTGACCAGGCAAAAAAAATATTGGGTTTTTAAAATAACAGGCAGAACGAGGATTGTTTTTCTGCCTGTGATTAATTTTCCTAATGGTAAAACTATTATTCACGGGATTGTTTTTTCTGACTTTTTTCTATGCTTTTGCAGAGGAACCTGAAAGAATTAAAA
>CAYOWJ010000093.1:8492-12493 GCA_964407625.1 uncultured Lentimicrobiaceae bacterium | reverse complement strand
AGGCCTTGCAAATCCTGATCTTTCAAAGCTTGACATCGAAACCACGATCAAAAACAACATCATCACCATCAAGCCATTTAAATTTAAAGCAGCGGGTTTCAGGGTGAGAATTGCAGGAGAATCGTCCTTCGACGGAAACCTGAACCTGAAAATGCGGCTTGGGTTACCACCGCTGGGTTTATTTGGAATTCCTGTGAGAGTTACCGGCACCGGGACTATGCCTAAAATCCGCTTTAGCAAAGGTGGTGGCGAAGATGAAGATATTCCCGAAACCGAATATTCCGATCAGATTCCCGATGATGTGGCCAAACGTTTAAAGGATGCCAAGGAAACAGATATTGAAGAAATTCCGGAGGTTCCGGAGGAGATTAAGTAGGTTTTAAAAGGTTCCGAACCCTTGAAGGGTTCGGAACTCTTACCGTGAAAACAGCTCAAATTAATAAACAAAAGAAATCTGCTTATTCGATTTCATTATTCCTGCAACTTCCCTGTTTTTCCCCACCACAAGAGCAACCCAGGCGTTCGCCGGTATTCGGATCAACGCTGCTGCACGATTTTTTAAATTCACCATCTTTTGTTAACAGCATTTTTACGGCGATTCCTGCAACGGCCAGTCCAAGCAGGACAATTGATATGATGATAAGTTTTACCATGACTTTATTTCTTTCTATTGATTTTAAAATTCAAAAACATGTTTCGATCGAAAAACAGACCTGCAAAACCAGACTTTTAGTTTGTCTTTCTTCTAAACTCTGAACAAATTATCGCGGTGGCCACCGAGGCATTCAGCGATTCGGCACCACCCGAAAACGAAGGAATAAACAATTTTTTCGTAACAAATGTTTCAAGCAGGTCGTCAATTCCACGCGATTCGTTGCCAATGATGATAATTCCCTTTTGAGGAAGGTTTTCCTTGTAAATATTCCGGCCTTCAAGATAAGCCCCAAAAACAGGAATATTACTGCCGATCCCGGACAAAATATCCTTTAAACCGGCATAATGAACTTTAACCCGAAACAAGGAACCCATGCTTGCCTGCACAACTTTAGGATTGAAAACCTCCACCGAATCCTGCGAACAAATGATATTTTTTATCCCAAACCAATCCGCAATCCTGATGATGGTCCCAAGATTTCCCGGATCTGAAATCTGGCTTAACATCAAAACCAAATCATCGTACATGCTTTCTTCAATAATCCTTTCGGGGATTTTTGCCGTAGCCAGAACCTCATTGGGCGTCTTGAGGTTGCTTATTCGTGCCAGCTCAGCCGGAGCAATAATCTCGGTAAGATTTTGAATTGAAACCGGAATGCCCCGCTGACCGAAGTCCCAGGTTTTTAAAGCGTAAATTCCGCTGATTTCAAAATCGCTTTTAAGCAACTCAGCCACCATTTTCGGCCCTTCGACCACAAATTCCTGGTATTCGTCGCGAAACTTTTGCAGATGCAGCGATTTGAGATATTTAAGTTTACTTAACGAGAGCATTATTAACCTTTTACTTATTTTTTTGTCAGAAATTTAACCAAAACAAAAAAAACCAAATCTCAATTAAAATTTATTTCTAACCGGATTTTTATTCCCTTCTCCTTGTAGGAGAAGGGGTCAGGGGTTGAGGTAAGCCGACAGCAATTTTAATCTTTCCGACAGGTTTATGTAAAAATAATCCCATAAAAAAAGTCCCTCAACAAAGGGACTTTTCTTTTATTGAAAGATTTATTTTACTCAGCTACAACTTCAAATTTGAGTTCAGCTTTGATGTCTTTGTAAAGGCTTACTGTTGATTTGTATGAACCTAATTCTTTGATCGATTCACCGTCAACAGAAACTTTGCGTTTGTCGATTTCGTATCCATGTTGAGTTTTGAGGGCATCAACAATCTGGATAGCGTTAACCGAGCCGAAAATTTTTCCTGAAGTACCAGCTTTAGCACCGATTTTAAGAACAATTTTATTGAGCAACTGAGCCATGGTATCGGCTTCTTTGCGTAATTTTTGTTCTTTAAAGGATTTTTGCTTGTTTACTTCGGCAAGAATTTTTTTGTTGGTACTTGTTGCCAGAATAGCCATTCCTTGTGGGATGAGGTAGTTACGGGCATAACCATTTTTCACTTTCACAACCTCGTTTTCGTAACCGAGGTTTTGCATGTCTTGTTTCAAAATTATTTCCATTGTTCTCTCTCCTCTATTTTAATAAGTCAGCAACATAAGGCATTAAGCACAGATGACGGGCTCTTTTAACTGCCTGTGCAACTTTTTTCTGGTATTTTGTTGATGTTCCGGTAATACGGCGTGGTAAAATTTTACCTTGCTCGTTTACAAATTTCAAAAGGAAATCAGCGTCTTTGTAGTCGATATATTTAATCCCTGCTTTTTTAAAGCGGCAGTATTTCTTTTTCTTAACGTCAACTGCGATGGGGGTTAAGTATTTAATATCCGAATTTTGTATAGCCATTTTTTCTGTTGTTTAAAGATTTGTAATAGGTTACTTTGATTCTTCTTTAACTTCTTCTTTTACTCTGGCACGCTTTTTCTCGTTGTAAGCAACGGCATGTTTATCGAGTTTTACAGTTAAGAAGCGGATTACGCGCTCATCGCGTTTAAGGGCAATTTCCAGGTTTGCAACAAAGTCACCCGAAGCTCTGTACTCCATAAGGTGGTAAAACCCTGTTGATTTTTTCTGGATAGGATAGGCTAATTTTCGCATACCCCAATGGTCCTCAAACACCATCTCAGCACCTTTTTCGACAACGAAATTCTGGTACTTCTTAACCGCTTCCTTCATCTGATCTTCAGACAAAACGGGAGTTAAAATGAAAACGGTTTCATACTGATTTGACATCTTGTGATAATTTAAGTTAATAAAAATTTAATATTTTTTAAAAGTGGCGGCAAAGATAGGATTTTATTTTAGAAAACTCAGCAGTTGAAATCTAAATTTTTGAAAATGAACCTGAAATATCAGGGGAAAGTAACTGTAAATCCCTGATTTACTTTTATCCGGTAAGCTTTTCCAGGTTCAAGGAGGAGCAAAGTCCTGATTTTTTTCTCAGGCCAGTAAATTTTGGTTCCTGCAATTTCGGTGATGATATCAACTTTGCTGAAGTTTGGTAAAAAAAACTGAACCGGATTAACGCCAACTTCAGAAATTACCGGCAAAATATTCCACCCGGATTCCAATGTAACTGATTTGTCAGTTCGCAGAAAGCCACAGGAACCAGCATTCGTAGCACCCGAAAGTTTTATCAGGTAGCTTTTTGATGGATCCAATAAAAAGTTTGGTGGGATATTTCCTCCCTCAAAAACCACCTCTTCAAAATCGGTAAAATAAAGGATTTGATCGGTAAAAGATGAAGCAAAATTCTGAAAAGAGTTACAAACCGGATTGAGATAAAACGAAAAAGCGCTCCAGCCAGGTTCAGTCACAAATTGCTGAAGCAAAGGCGACATCGGCCAATCTTTGATAAAAGTTATCTCACTGGAAGAATCCAAAAGGTCATCGAAAATTTGCCAGGACTCACAATTTCCTTTAAGCTGAAAATTAATGAACTGCACAAGCAGAGATAGGGTGATTTGGTGTTGTTCTTCACGTGTAATGGTTGGTGAAGGTGAACAAGTATTTTCGCCAAAAGAACAGTAAAAGTTATAGTCGGCAAAATAGCAATGACCACCGCCGTTGATGCTGATAAAAGTCTTCTTTCCATCGGGCAGCGCCTCAAACATGGGCATTTGATTTTGAGCGGGAGGAGTAACGCAATCATTTGATCCTGCAAAAACCAACGAAGGCAGGGTACAAAGTGCCGCGGCAGCAATGGCTGATGGATTTGTTTCGGCAGGCGCAAAAGTGATTAAAGTTGTAATTTGCGGGTTATTGGCTGCCGCCAGAAAAGCTGCGCCTCCGCCCATCGAATGACCCATCACTGCAGTGTTTAGTGAGATCTTCCCATAAAATACCGACACTGGATTTTCGCGTTCGGCAAGCATTTTATCAACCAAAAAAGCCAT
>CAYOWJ010000093.1:4758-8392 GCA_964407625.1 uncultured Lentimicrobiaceae bacterium | reverse complement strand
TGCGGTTGTTGCGGGCCGGGTCGTTGTAGGTTTTACTTTGATGGCCAATTTGAAAAGCCTGCCCAAATCCCGGCAGAAAGCTGATAAGAAGCGAAAAAACAATGATTATCTTGATAATGTGGGGATATTTCATAATAATAATGTGTTTTAATTTTTTGATGATAAAGGCATCCAAAATAAAGGCTGCCGCTTGATTATCAAACAAAAAACCGGCGCAATGGTTTAGGTTTCTCAAAAGTTTCCGGGCACGCGACCTCCTCAAAAAAACAAACATCATCATACAAAAATAAAGGGCAATCCTGAAAGCGTTCATCCGATGAAGCAGGAAGTCCGATCCCTGAAACCGCCTAATCCTTGAAAAATTTATTTTATTTTCCGAAAATTTATACATTAACTCTTTAAAAATGAATTTGCTAAATCGGAATACTTTGACTATCTTTCGCTTTTAAAATCAAACGTTTCAAATGTATTTTGGAAAAACAGAAAGTCGGAGTATAGCTTTAATCAACATTTCAGGATATGACTGCAACACTATTTATTCACCATAAATTTTGGAAATCATGACAAATATGCCGCTGTTTCCTTTACACGACGGATTAAGCATCCCCATCTTCATCATGCATGGCGGAATTCCGTTTGAGCTTGTTTACCTGGCAACTTTTCTAACCGGAATTGTTGGCTTAACTGCGATAGGGGTTTATAAAAAATTTCCGGCAGGCACATGGGCAACAATTGTAACAACAGTTGTGGTATCTTTCATTACCGGACTGATCCTGTTTTCATACCCGATTAACGCCTGGCCGGCTATTCTTTTTCAGGATTATCAACAGATTCATTACCTCAAGTATGTTCCGGGTGGGATTTTATTCGCCATTTTTGCGCTTTTTATTATCCGGAAAATTCTTCGGTTCAAACCGTCAATCGGCGATTCTTTTATCCTGTTTCTGCCCATGCTGGCAATCATTCAACGGGTAGGCTGCCTTGTAAACGGCTGTTGCTACGGCAAGCCAACAGATTTGCCGTGGGCTGCCGTATATCCGGCTAACCACGCACTTCACCAGATTCAGATTGATCAGGGTTTGATTGATCAGCACGACCTTTTTTGTCATGGCGTTCATCCAACACAATTATACATGATTTTGGGTTACATGATCGTGCTGGCAATATTACTTGCAACCAAAACCAAATTTAAAGCTCCGGGAACAAGGTCCTTGTTTGGGATTTCACTGCTTGCCCTGGTCCGGTTTGTTGTCGAATTCTGGCGTGAGCCAAAAACAAATGTCTGGTATTCGATGAACTGGATGGGAATGAGTTTTCTGCAATGGTCGATCGTTGCTTTTGTTTTGCTCTGTAGTGTTTTGATCCATTGGAAAACTCAGAAAATCACAAAACCGGAAACTTCAGCAGAACCTATCATCGAAATGCCTTTTCTTAATTTTTTCATCCTCTTTTTGTTGTTTGTCTTTGTCTGGCAGATTCGTGAAATATTTGATTTTTCAGAATTATTGATGCTGGCCTGCATTTGCAGCATTTCTTTAACGATCAGCATGGTAAGAATTTTTCAAAAAATCACCCTGCCCTCTTTACGCTGGATTTCTTTTGCGATGATGATTACGGCATTTTTTGCCATGAGCCAGCAAATTATCGAAACACCCAAAGATTCGTTAACCGTATTTAAAAAGAGTGACTGGTTCGGTGTCGGATTAAATACAGGGGCTGGAAATTACCATGAAGTTACACGCGATTGCAACGGAAATATTACAGGTACTTACGATCGAAATTACTTGGTTTATGGAGGAGATTTTTCCTATCATTTAATTCCAAAACCAAACCAGCAGCTTTCGACTGGCATGAACATTTTTTCCCTTCAGGACAAAATTGAAGGCTCTTCTTACCCTGACAATTATCGGGTAACCATATTAAATCCATACTTATTATATGATTTTAAGAGAATTGGTATCGGTGCCGGGATGCATTTTTCGTCTGGATACTTTCCTGGTTTAGAAGATAATATGGCGTTATCCTATTATTTGCGTCTCGGAAAAAGGGATAAGCTATTTGCAGAATTCAGCTATTTGAATTATTATTATCAAAATGGTTCTTCAGGAGCAATTAAAGCAGGTATTGGCGGGGGATTTGGCCATTTGGATAAAAACTCGGTGGTCTTTGGAATGGGGACTTTCCCAAACGGAAGATCTTCAGTTTATGCAGATGGAAGTTTTTTGATTTCACAATATCTTGTTTTAAAGCCTGGAATTGCCATTGGAGATGGGATTAATGGTCATTTAGGTTTGCAGGTGCTTCTGGGTAAGAACCGAAAAAAGCGCTGATTGAAACCTCGAAAATTTGATTATAAAAAAAAGAGAAGCAACACGATAAAAATCAAACGCTGCTTCTCCAAACAAACACTTATGAAAAACTATCTTCCTAAAAACTCCATAATTTCCTTATTTACTTCCTCAGGTTTTTCGAATTGAAGGAAATGCCCTGCTTTTGGGACAATGACCAGTTCGCTCCCAGCAATTTTTTCGTGACCTTTCATAGCGATATTGGCTGTTTTACCGGCATTTAAAAAGCGGTTGGGAATCAGGTTGTCGTTTGCACCGAAAAGGATCAGCGTAGGCTGTTTGACCTTATCGAGCAAATTGAAAACAGGTTCGTCAACCATGCCATTTACCGATTGAACCACGGCATAGCAATAATTATCAAAATCATCAGCAGTGCGCATCGCGATGCGGTCGGTAATCATGAAAGACGCATCATCCGGAACATTGTAAAAATTTGATGCCAGGTTGGTCTGGATTTGCTCGACAGTGGTTTTTTTCACACCATCTAAAGTCATCACATCGCGGAACCACTGTTTTTGTCCTTCGGTAAATTCCTCAAAACCTGCCGGGTCAACCAAAACCAGTTTTTTTATATTTTCAGGATAATTTAATGCTGCCATAATCCCAATCTGCCCACCCATCGAATGACCGGCAATGATAACATTTTTCAGTTTGAGGTTTTCGATGAGTTCGTTTACAACACCAGCATAAAACGACATCATCCCGCTATGCGGCGCTTTGCTCGATTTTCCATAACCCGGAAGATCAATGGCGATACAGCGGTAATTCGCTTTTAAGCCTTCGATATTTTTCTTCCATGCCGGGAGATAGCTTCCAAGCCCGTGAATAAAAATAATGGTGTATTCGCCCGAGCCTTCGTCAACATAAGCCAGGTTAATGTTTCCTGAAAGCGCTGCATATTTTACCTCGTAAGGATAATTCAAATCCTTCAGGCTTTTGAGTGGTTCGATATCGCGGTAAGCGTTCATATCTTTACATAAATTATTCGTCTTACATCCCGAAATCACTGTTGAGGAGATTATCAAAACTGCCAGCAAAACCAGGCTGATCCCTATATTTTTTGTTGTTTTCATTATTTGCATTTTTAAAAATTAAAACATCAACCATTTGAAAACCAAAAACGCAGTCCAGGGATTTACAGGACGTCCGCCGGTTTTTGTACCATTTATATAATAGCTGTACGAATTATCGTTGCTGTCGTAAAAATCGCCAAGCCAAACGTAGGCGCCGTGCATTTCGACGCTCATGAAAACGCCAAGCGAATATTTTAACGCAGCATTTGCTTC
>CAYOWJ010000093.1:0-4658 GCA_964407625.1 uncultured Lentimicrobiaceae bacterium | reverse complement strand
CCTCCGATGTCGGCACCGGTTTTCCATTCGCCCGAAATTTCCTCATTTGCTTTCCCGATATTGTAATTGGCAAAGCCAGTCAGGCGATAGCGATCCATCATAAAATCGGCGTTACGGCTGAAAAAGCCACCAAGCCAGACGATGTCGGCCTTGTATTTTCCATCAAATTTAAATTTAAAAGTCCCGTTGTACTCATTCAAACGGCTGTTTAAACCTTGTCCGTAAATGGAAACTCCACCTTCACCATTGGAGCGGTCGCGGACATAATGCACCGAGCCTCCGGCTTTCCATAGTGGCGAAACATCGCCTTCGTACGTTGCATATTGGAGGGTAACATCGTCGTTTTGCTGGATGTCGTTTTCGTAAAGCTGGAAATATCCAAAGCCCCATCTCGAAAAATCTTTGTCGCGATTTACGCGGATTCCGACCGCATCGGTTCCCCAATACATCAGGCGGTAGCCGGTTTCGGTCATTTTATCGAACATAGTGCGATATGGATCATAGGGCGTATCAAAAAGACGCTGTAAGCCAATATTCACCGTCCATCCAGTCGCAGGTTTTATCTCGACTTCGAGGTTTTGCGTCTGGATATTTACCTGGTCACCGGAGATTGCGCTACCAAGATTTCCTCCGGTTCCGTAAGCCTGGTCACCCCAGGTCCAATCGATCTCGAAGGAAGCCCGCAAAGTAGCTTTTCCATTAAAAAGATGTGGTTGGTAAATGAAAAACGGGAGGAGCCTTTGCTCGAAATAATAATTGGTAGATGTGTCGGCAGTGTGTGTGGTATTATCGCCAAAAAGCCTCCCGATAACCTGGCCTTTCATAAACACATTTTCAGGATAAAAATTGGAACTCACACCCTGAGAGATGAAATAGGCGAGGAACTGAAACTCCTTGTTTGCTTTTTTAGGAACCTGCCCGTTATAATAATTGATATTATTCCCTGTCATCGAAGTGCTGATGGTTTGGGATATGGCATCGTAACCGATCAGAAAAAAAACAAACAGGATAAGAGAAAAAGTAAAGATTTTTTTCATGCTTTTTGGCTTTGTGTAAAGTAATTTTAAAGCTTAACATTTGATACGAAAAAGCCTAACAGTCCGACTGTTGTCAGATTGTTAGGCTTCATTTTTACAATACGATATTATTCGCTTTGTCCAATCCAGTTATATTTCTGGAGGTTCATGGTTCCCAAAGCTCCGCCACTGGTGCTTCCAAAACCGGCTGCTGCCGTTGGAGGAGTTACACCGGCAATTGCAGGGTCAACCTGGGCAACTTCGTAATACATCGAATCGGTTGCAGCAGCAAAAACCTTAAAAATCCCCTGGCTTGTTACGGCACTTGGAAGGGTTTGGGTAAGAACGATGTCCCAGATGTCATTGCTGGTTGATTTGGTTTGGGTGTAGGTTCCTTCGAATGATAAAGGAGTCCCAAGATAATAAGCTGTTACTTTATAACTTTGATCAGCTTTGAAATCAGCATAAAGAGAATCATCAAAATTCAGGTTTTGCAGAATAAAAGAAATGTCATAAGCTGACCATTTTCCAATAATTCCACTTTCGACAGTTGTAGTTGTTTTCGAAAAATCTGCATCAAGTGCACCACCATCAGCATTATAAATTTTACCAGCTACGGCAGTTACCTGGATGGTAACACCAGCTTTAACGCGGTTCGAAAAAATAAGATTGATTGTTGCATCACTTTCGCCGGCAACATGAGTTACCGAATAAGTTGCAGTTACGGTTGCATCCGAAATTCCCACGCTAAAACTGTTGGCGTCGAGGTTTCCGGTTTTGTTGTTCATGCCGTAAACGGCTTCGTTAAAGGTTACTGTAATTGCAGCATTATCCTCGGATATTTCCAGGGTGGTAATCTCCGGCTGAACGCCTGGAGTTTCGTCATCTTTTGAACATGAAGCAAAAGTGAACATCAAAGCTGCGAACAGCACGGTCATCATTTTAAAATTTCTCATTGTAATTAGATTAGTTTTGGTGTTAATAATTATATTTACTTTATCGAAATATTTACGCTTTAAACTCTGATAATATTGATTTAGTGCATTGTTTTAAGAACTTTCCTGTCAATTTTGCCGGCATCATTTTTTGGCAACTCCTTTAAAAACTTAAAATATTTAGGGATTTTGTACTTAGCCAACCGCCCCATGCAATAGGCTCTGAGTTCTTCTTCGCCGGCAGCAAAACCAGGCCGGAGACTTACAAAAGCCATGCCTGTTTCGCCCCATTTTTCGTCGCTCACACCGACAATTGCAGCTTCGGCAACCGAGGCGTGTGATCGGATAATATGCTCAACTTCGGCAGGATAAACATTTTCGCCACCCGAAATGTACATATTTTTAATCCGGTCGACCACATAAAAATAACCTTCATCATCTTTTCGCATCAGGTCGCCGGTATGAAACCAGCCATCCTGAATGGTTTCAAGGGTTGCAGCATCATTTTTCCAGTAGCCCGGCGTAACGGTTGGCCCTTTAAGCACCAGTTCCCCGATTTCATCGGCAGCTACTTCTTCAAATTTCCGATTTACCAATTTGGCTTCATAATAAAAATTCAAGGTGCCAATGGAACCTTTTTTCCGGATGGCATCTTTATGATTGAGCGACGTAACATTGGGGCCAACCTCGGTCAAACCGTAGCCCTGGCGGATGAGCACGCCTTTTTTATGCCATTTTTCGATGAGCGGGATGGGCATGGCTTCACCGCCAACAATTAAATAACGCAGCCTGCTGAGTTCTACTTTATCAAAAACAGGCGATTCGGCCATCATTTTTAGCATCGTTGGCACAGCCCACCAGATCGTTGCCCGTTCAAATTCGAGCATCTCCAGAACCAGGTCGGCATCAAAGCTGCGCATGATTAAAGTGTAGGCTCCGTGATGGATAAAAGGTGCGAGCAAAACATTCCAGCCGCCCGTGTGAAAAGGAGGTGCGCAGTTCAGCGACACATCGCTCGAGGTAAGGTCGAGCCTGAGTTCGGTGTTGATGCTGTTCCAGAACAACATTTTGTGGGTGTAAAGCGCCCCTTTCGGGAAAGCTGTGGTTCCGGAGGTATATAAAATAAAAATGGGATCATCCTCTGTTATCAGCGAAATTGGTTTTGGAGGATTTATCTTATTTGAAAGGCAGGAATGGTTGATTTCCTCGAAAGATTTCATGGCCATTTTGAAACCAATTTCCTGGTAGCTCTTCAGGTTTTCGATTTTTGGCAGGAACTTTTCATCATAAACAATTCCTTTTAAACCGGCATCGGAAATAACAAATTCAAGCTCGTGTGCCGTGAGCCTGAAATTAAGAGGTATCAGGACAATCCCCAATTTTTGGGCAACAGCAAAAAGCACGATGTATTCGAGGTTATTCTCGGCAATTACTGCAAGCCTGTCGCCTTTGGAAAAACCATACTCGCGGTGAAGAATTCCAGAGAAATTATTCCCCAGCTTGTTAAACTGTGAATAGCTGTATTCGCGCTCTGTTTCTAAATCCCTGAAAGCGATTTTAAAAGGATGGTACCCCGCCCATTTATCGAACCAATCGAAGGAAATCATAGCTTTTTTGTTTTAGTAAATTGATGAATAACCAATCCCACTGCCGTCGAAACGATGATTGCGCCCGATGCTGAAATTGCAGGATTACGCACCGTTCCTACCAGATATTTTGTAAAGAAGCCAAAACTCCATCCAAATTCAGCCACGCACCAGGGCAGAAAGTAGTAAATGCCAAAATGCACGAAAAGCGCCGTTATTGTAGCCCAAAAAGGTGCCCTGATATCAACATCTTTTAAAAATATTCCAAAAATCACCGGAATAAAAGCTGCCGAAAAATAAGCATAAACGCCATTCTGCGCAAGCATTGCAACACTTAATTTTGGATTCATTAGCTGATCGTACGAAACAAAAATTGTGACAATCGCGAGCAAAATTATCGAGATTTTATTTATCGAAATATAGGCCAGTTCTGTTTTGATGTGTTTCCCGAAAAGCGGTTTGATAATGTCGGAGGTTATAGTTGTAGAAACGGACTGGATGAGGCCTTCGAGGGTAGAAATTCCTGCCGATATCAACCCAAGTATTACGATAAGTCCAACAAAAACTGCAACCCTGCTGTCAGCAAAAGCTGCAACAACATAAGCCGAAATAATTCCATCGTTTTTCAAAGGAACACCGTTTGCCACTAAATCAGGAAAAGTTAGCCTGGCGTAAAAACCTGTTAGAACCACCAGGAAAAAAATTCCCTGCACAATGGCTGCAACCCACAGATAGCGGTTTACATCGCTTTCTTTTTTTAGCAAAAGCGATTTGGTGATGATGTGTGGTTGAACCACCACGGCAATCCCGATAATAAACTGGGCAAAAATAATCTCAAAATAATCCCTGAAAAGCGGACTCGACGGGTAAGTTGAGTTTACAAGCTGGGGGTCGATGGCAGTTAGTTTTGAAATAAATCCTTCGATGCCACCTTTGAAATGCTCATAACCCGAACCCAGCAAAACAAAGGCAACCACGAGCATGATCAAAGCCTGGATGGTGTTTGTGTAAACCATCGAATTGGCGCCGCCAAACATCATGTAGCCAAAAATAAAAATCACGATGCAGATCAAAACGGACATTTCGCCAACATTAAGTGCGTGCGACAAAACTTTGGCCAG
>CAYOWJ010000092.1:11370-12563 GCA_964407625.1 uncultured Lentimicrobiaceae bacterium | reverse complement strand
GTTTTTGATAATTGGCCAATTTCGATCTTTACAAAATAAATTCCTTTTGGCAGAAACTGGAAATCAAATCCTTTACTGAATTCCCGTTGGGTTTTACTGGATTTTTCGGTGAAAATTGTTTCACCGGTAGCATTCAAAATATGCAGAATAATCGTGTTTTCATCTGAATTTACTTTTACTGTAAATTCTCCACCAGTTGGGTTTGGAGTTATAGAAAGCTGAATTTTATCGTTCTGTTCGTTCAGCCCAACGATCGGGTTTAGCGTAACATTAACATCATCGGTTTTTACGGTGATGCACGGATCAAGCGGTTGAGCCATCAGCGTAAGCTTGACGCCTTCATTGGCAATATCGAAAATTCCAGGCTCATAAATGGTTTCAAGTGCAGTTGTATCAGCAAACGAGCCATCGCCATTTGTTGTCCATGCCACCGACTGATAATTCACGGCTACAGCCTGGGTATTATAGACAGTAAAACTGTTTATCGTAGTGTCGTTTCCGGCATTGATCACCGGGTTTTTGATGAAATTCAGAATCAGGTCGTCGGAAGCCTGTATGCCCGGAAGATAACCGTTAGCAGAAAGTGTTAGTGTAACCTGTCCGTTTGCATTATCCTGTGAACCGCCCAGATAATAAGTAACCAGGTTTGCAGGAGTCGAAAACATGCCGTCACCGGATGTTGACCATATCCATGATTTTGCTGAAACCACGTTTCCACTGGTTGTAAAAAGGGTATTCTGGCAAACGGTACCATCATCACCTGCATTTACCTGTGGAGGCAGCGTTGGTGCAAAATTAAAGGAGGCAATCCTGGTTCTCCAGCCACCACGCATGTATTCGGTAGTAAACCAAAAAGTAGAATCATCAACAGGGTCGATTGATAAATTGGAATAATCTCCCCAACGTGAAACACCACTTTGCGAAGATGTTCCGGTAACAACTTCAATTTCTTCATAGGTCATCTCACCCAGTGGCGCAGTTACCGGCCTTCCGGTATATCTTACCGAAGGAAAAACAGTGCTCGAATTAGTCACCGAAAAACCAAGGGCAATTGTCCCGTAGGCATTTATGGCAATACTTCCCATCCACCGGCTAATGCCATCATTTGGCGCATAAACGCCCTGCTGGTAGGTAAACCATTCACCACCATTCTCCTTCCGGAATTCGTACCATTTTATACCTGCGCGACCGCT